>NZ_QAIU01000081.1:0-12919 GCF_003061205.1 Pseudomonas sp. HMWF006 | reverse complement strand
GCGGACGGCATCGGCTTTGGGGAACGTGCTGATATCGAACATGACGGTTCCTTATTCTTGTTGTGCACAGGAATAAAGATGCGCCGAGAGGGCCAAGGGTTCAAGCCGCATCAGGAATCTGATGGCTGAAGGGGTCCAAAATAACTGTGGGAGCGAGCTTGCTCGCGAAGGCGTCACGCCAGCCAACAAAGGTGTCGACTGACAGATTGCATTCGCGAGCAAGCTCGCTCCCACAGGGAACAGCGTTGGCCCGAAGGCCTTTATCAGCCGCGGTGACGACCGCGGAAGTAATTGATCAGGCCTTGGGTGGAGGCGTCGTCAGCGGTGGTTTCATCGCTGCCGACCAGACGGTTGTAAACGCCTTTGCCCAGTTCCTTGCCCAGTTCCACACCCCACTGGTCGAAGGCGTTGATGCCCCAGACCACGCTCTGCACGAACACTTTGTGCTCATACATGGCGACCAGCGCGCCGAGACGACGCGGGCTGATGCGTTCGACCACGAGGGTGTTGCTCGGACGGTTGCCCGGGATCACCTTGTGCGGTGCGAGCTTGTGCACCTGCTCTTCGCTCATGCCCTTGTCGCGCAGTTCGGCTTCGGCTTCCGGCAGGGTCTTGCCGAGCATCAGCGCCTGGCTCTGCGACAGGCAGTTGGCGTACAGCCATTGATGGTGGTCGGACACCGGGTTGAAGCTGACGATCGGCACAATGAAGTCGGCCGGAATCAGTTGGGTGCCCTGGTGCAGCAACTGGTGGTAGGCGTGCTGACCGTTGCAGCCGACGCCGCCCCAGATCACTGGACCGGTATCGGTCGAGACCGAGGTGCCGTCCTGACGCACGCTCTTGCCGTTGGACTCCATGTCCAGCTGTTGCAAGTGCTTGGTGATGTTGCGCAGGTAGTGGTCGTACGGCAGGATCGCGTGGCTCTGCGCGCCCCAGAAGTTGCCGTACCACACGCCGAGCAGGGCCAGCAGCACCGGCATGTTCTGTTCGAACGGCGCGGTCTGGAAATGCTGGTCCATGGTGTAGGCACCGGACAGCAGTTCCTTGAAGTTGGACATGCCGATGGCCAGGGCGATCGGTAAGCCGATGGCCGACCACAGCGAGTAACGCCCGCCGACCCAGTCCCACATCGGGAAGATGTTTTCTTCACGGATGCCGAACGCGACCGCCGCGGCGTTGTTGCTCGATACCGCGATGAAGTGACGATACAGCTCGGCTTCCGAACCACCCTGCGCCAGATACCAGGCACGTGCGGCCTGGGCGTTCTTCAGGGTCTCGAGGGTGTTGAAGGATTTCGACGAGACGATGAACAGCGTGGTTTCGGCGCGCAGCTTTTGCGTCAGCTCGTGGAACTCACTGCCGTCGATGTTCGCCAGGTAGTGGCAGCGCACGCCTTTCTGCGCGTAGGACAACAGCGCTTCGGAGACCAGCTCGGGGCCGAGGAACGAACCACCGATGCCGATGTTGACCACGTCGGTGATCGGCTTCTCGGTGTAACCACGCCACAGGCCATCGTGGATGCGGCCGACCAGATCGGTGATCTGGTTCAGCACCTTGTGCACTTCCGGCATCACGTTGACGCCGTTGACCGACAGCTTGTCGCCCACCGGGCGGCGCAGGGCGGTGTGCAGGGCGGGGCGGCCTTCGGAGGCGTTGACGATTTCGCCGTCGAACAGCGCTTTGATCGCGCCCTTCAGATCGACTTCATTGGCCAGGCCCACGAGCAGATTGCGGGTCTCGGCGTTGATCAAATTCTTCGAATAATCGAGAAACAGTCCGCAGCTGCTGAGGGTGAACTGGTTGAAACGCTGCGGATCGGCGTTGAAGGCTTCGCGCATGCTGAAATCCTGCATGGCTTGGCGGTGGTCTTTCAACGCTTGCCAGGCGGGCAGAGCGGTAACGTCATGAGGAGTGCGGTAGTACGCCATCGCTGCGGTTTTCCTTTTTACTTGAACGGCCTTTTGAACACTGAACAGACCGCCACACCCTGTTGAGGCGCGGGGTCAAACTGCGTCGACACGATTTATTGGCGCAGGGCGAATACAGTAAACCTCACGCCGCGATCTGTCTTGACTTTGTCTGACCTGTTTCCGGTACTTTTTTAACATCGGGGTTAGAAACCGTCCGACAAACGGAAGCGGTGCAGTGCCGATCAGGCGACCTGCACCGGAATGGCGTTGCTGGTGTGGCTCAGTTCATTGCCCGGCGCCATGTAGAGCATGCGCGGCTTGAAATGCACCAGTTCCGCTTCGCTGTAGTGCGCGTATGCGCAAATTATCACGCGGTCGCCGACCTTGGCCTTGTGCGCGGCAGCGCCGTTGACCGAGATCATCCGTGAACCCTCTTCGCCACGGATGGCGTAGGTGGTGAAACGCTCGCCGTTGTCGATGTTGTAAATCTGGATCTGCTCGTATTCCCGGATGCCGGACAAGTCCAGCCATTCGCCATCAATGGCGCATGAGCCTTCGTAATCGAGCACCGCGTGAGTGACTTCGGCGCGGTGCAGCTTGGCCTTGAGCATGATGGCGTGCATGAGGGATTTCCCGGCTTGGAATCGAACGGCGGGCAGTGTGCCCGAAGGCTTTGGGGGCGGCAATATGGCTTGAAATGCAATTTTCAGGACGCTGAAAACACTGCAGGAGTGAGCTTGCTGGCGATAACGGACTGACATTCAACAATGATGCTGAATGTCAGGTCCTCATCGCGAGCAGGCTCACTCCTACAGGGGGTATTGCGGTGCTTTTCAGGCCGGGGTATCGAGGTTCAGGTGCAGGTTGTCGATCAACCGTGTGGTGCCGAGGAACGCCGCTGCCAGAATCACCAGATCGCGGTCTTCGGCCGTGGCCGGACGCAAACTCAGGGCGTGGCGGATTTCCAGGTAGTCCGGGCGCAGGCCAGCCGCTTCCAGCTGTTTCAACTGCGCGCTGATCAGCGCCGGGAAATCTCGCTCCCCCTGTTTGATCGACTCGGCCATCGTGCTCAGGGCGCGATAGACCGCCGGTGCCACGGTGCGCTGTTCTTCGCTGAGGAAACCGTTACGCGACGACAGCGCCAGGCCGTCAGCGGCGCGAACGGTCGGCTCGCCGATGATCTGGATCGGCATATTCAGGTCATGCACCAAGGCGCGGATCACCGCCAGTTGCTGGTAATCCTTCTGGCCGAAAATCGCCAGATCCGGCTGGACCATGTTGAACAGCTTGCTGACCACCGTTGCCACACCTTCGAAGTGCCCCGGACGGCTGGCGCCGCACAGGCCTTCGGACAATTGCGGAACGCTGACCCGGGTCTGCCCGGCCATGCCGTCGGGGTACATCTCTTCAACGGTGGGGGCGAACAGCAGGTCGCAACCGGCTTCGAGCAGTTTTTCCTGATCCGCCGCGAGGGTGCGCGGGTATTTGTCGAGGTCTTCGCCAGCGCCGAACTGCAGCGGGTTGACGAAGATGCTCGCGACCACGAAATCCACGCGTTGGGTGGCTTTGGTGATCAGTGCGACGTGGCCGCTGTGCAGGTTGCCCATGGTCGGCACGAAGCCGATGCGCTTGCCTTCACTGCGGGCGCGGGCCACGGCAGCGCGCAGTTCGCGTACGGTTTTTACGGTGTTCATGCAGAGAATCCGTGTTCGATGCCTGGGAACGTGACAGCTTTGACTTCGTTAACGTAAGCCTTCAGGGCTGACTGGATACTGTCCTGACCGTGCATGAAGTTCTTCACGAACTTCGGCACGCGGCCAGTGATCGACAGGCCGAGCATGTCGTGCAGCACCAGAACCTGGCCGTCGGTGGCGTTACCGGCACCGATGCCGATGACCGGGATTTTCACCGCCTGGCTGATCTCGGCGGCCAGTTCGCTTGGCACGCATTCGAGCAGCAACATCGCTGCACCTGCCTGTTCCAGCGAGATCGCGTCGGCACGCATCTGCCGCGCCTGGTTCTCGTTGCGGCCCTGCACTTTATAGCCGCCGAGAATGTTGACCGCTTGCGGGGTCAGGCCCATGTGCGCGCAAACCGGCACACCGCGCTCGGCCAGCAGGCGGATCGACTCGGCCAGCCACAACTGACCTTCGACCTTGACCATGTGCGCGCCGGCCTGCATCAGCATGGCACTGTTGGTCAGGGTCTGTTCGATGGTGGCGTTGGCCATGAAGGGCAGGTCGGCCAGGATCAGCGCGTCGGTGTTGCCGCGTTTGACGCAGGCGGTGTGATAGGCCATTTCTGCGGTGGTCACCGGCAAAGTGCTGTCGTGACCCTGCAGAACCATGCCGAGGGAGTCGCCCACCAGCAGCACTTCGACACCAGCCTCGTTGCAGGCGTGGGCGAAGGTCGCGTCATAGCAGGTCAGCATGGTGATCTTTTCACCTTTCTGCTTGAGGCTCTGGAGCGTGGTCAGGGTGATGGCTGGCATGTAAAAAATCCTCGTTCAGGCGCTCTGGAAACTACTGCGAGTAACGCGCGTGATTCGTCATCTACTCAGGCGCACGGTCTTTTGTCGTGCTTATAAGGCCTGGCTTGCGCCCGTATGTGCCGGGTTGGCGGCAGCGGGACGCCTATAGTCGTGATGAGCCAACCGGAAGTCAATTGTGTGTGTTACCGCATTGTTACGAGGGGAGTGTTACCGGCGTTACTGATGCGATTCAGCGGCGCGGCGGGGCTGATTCGCGGGTTTTTTGTCCGACAATCAATCTGGATAGGGCGAAGGCCTACAAAGGATTTGTGTCAGGCGTGGGGGAGGCGTTCCAGGCCGACGAACGGGCAGGCTGCCAGCAGATCGGAGAGGGTGCGGCCATCGGCCAGGCGCAGATTCTCAGGGGCCAGTTCGGCGAGGGGATAGAGCACGAACGCGCGTTCCTGAATCTGGTAATGCGGGACTTTGAGCCGCGGCTCGTCGATCAGTCGATCGCCGAATAACAGGATGTCCAGATCCAGTGTGCGCGGTCCCCAGCGTTCCAGGCGTTCGCGGCCCTGATCGTTCTCGATCGCTTGCAACGCATCAAGCAGTTCAATCGGCGCAAGCGTGCTGTCGAGGGCCGCGACCGCGTTGGTGTAACGCGGTTGGCCCGGCAGCAGCGAGTCACTCTGATAGAAGGCGGAAACGCCGGCAAGCGTGGTCTGCGGCAATTGCCCCAACGCCTCGACGGCGCTGCGCAATTGTTCGGCCGGGTCAGCGAGGTTGCTGCCCATGCCAATGTAGATGCGTTCCATGCCTTTACTCGCCTGTGGCACTCGAGGCGCCGGCACGTTTGCGCTTGGAACCGCTGCTGCGGCGACGCTTGCGCGGAGCACCGCTGGCGTCATCGCCCTTGCCGCTGAGGTCGCGGATCATGTCGCGACGTTCGCTGTCGTTGGCATCCTGATAGTCAGTCCACCATTCGCCCAGACCGTCAGTTTCCTCGCCGGCGCTTTCACGTAGCAGGAGGAAGTCGTAACCGGCGCGGAAACGCGGGTTGTCCAGCAACAGGTCGGCGCGCTTGCCGCTGCGACGGGGCAGACGCTCCTGCATGTCCCAGATCTCGCGGATCGGCATGGTGAAGCGTTTTGGAATCGCAATGCGCTGGCACTGTTCGGCGATCAGCTCGTGAGCGGCTTCCTGCATCGCCGGAATCGGCGGCATGCCACGCTCTTGCAGACGCAATACACGGGCTGGCAGGGCCGGCCACAACAATGCGGCGAACAGGAACGCCGGGGTCACCGGTTTGTTCTGCTTGATGCGCAGGTCGGTGTTGGTCAGCGCTTCGCTGATCAGCGTGTGGGTGTATTCCGGGTTGTATTCCAGCGCATCGGCACTGGCCGGGAACAGCGGGGCGAACAGTTGCAGATCGACCAGCATCTCGAAGGTGATCGCGCCGTGGCCGGAGAGGAACAGCTTGAGCACTTCCTCGAACAGACGTGCCGACGGAATCTCGCGCAGCATCGGTGCCAGTTCGCGGATCGGCTGCACGGTGTGCTTCTCGATACCGAAGTTGAGCTTGGCGGCGAAACGTACGGCCCGCAGCATGCGCACCGGGTCTTCCTGGTAACGCTGCTTGGGATCGCCGATCAGGCGGATCAGGTGATTGCGGATGTCGTGTACGCCGTTGGCGTAGTCGAGGATGCGCTCGCTGACCGGATCGTAATACAGGGCGTTGATGGTGAAGTCACGGCGTTGCGCGTCTTCTTCCAGGGTTCCGTAGACGTTGTCGCGCAGAATTCGCCCGCTCTCGTTGCGCGAAGACTGGTTGCTGTCTTCGTCGTCTTCGTTGACCGGGTGATTGGCGCGGAAGGTTGCGACTTCAATGATTTCGCGACCGAAATGGATATGCACCAGTTTGAAGCGACGGCCAATGATCCGCGCATTGCGGAATTCGGCACGCACTTGCTCGGGAGTGGCGCTGGTGGCGACGTCGAAATCCTTGGGCGTGATGCCCAGCAGCATGTCACGCACGCAACCGCCGACCAGATAGGCCTGATAACCAGCCCCTTGCAGGCGTTCGACGATATTCACCGCATAGCGGCTGAATTGCGTTTTCTGCAGCGAATGTTGGCCGCTGTTGAGCACTTCAGGGGTGCTACGGATGTGTTGCGTACGACGCACGGGAGTTCGGAATGACTGGAACAGCTTCTTCAGCATGGGATGCACTGTTTGAAGGAATGTTCGGCCATACCAAAGAATGACCGCATGATGGGCGCAGATTCTAGCATTTAGTCAGGGGATGGTGTAGGAGACAGCAGATTTGAGCTGTAAGCCGCAAGCTGCAAGGGGCGAGCAAGGGAAACTGGGAGGATTTTGCCGGAAGGGAGAAACTACAAGGGGAGCCGGAGCTCCCCAAGAAGTAGTTGCGTGCTCTTTTTATTATTGATTCGGGCTTTTTGTTTTTGTTGAGTGCCCTCGTCACGAAGGTTTTCCTTCGTGACCCTCCCAATCGGGAGCCAAGAGCAAACGGATTGCTTTGGTCGCTGAATTGCAGTGATCTCTCGATCCAACCAGTACAGGCTCTGTCTTAGGACAGTTTTTGTTGTTCTCGGCCTGGTCGTGGGGCAAGCCCCAAATACAACGCCTCTCCAAAAGAATCAGTTAGCTGCGCCTCTCGCCGTCTTGTTTTTATTGTGCGTGAGTCGATTCGTCTTATTTTTATTGTCTTGTGCATTGCTTGTTATTGTTCTTGTACCAAACATATAGCAGGTGCCGTGCCAACTTTTGTGAGGCCCAATAAAACAAGGGGTTAGGTCGATATAACCGTTTTCTCGGGGCGAAAAAAAGCCGGGGTTTCGTTACCGATAACCCCGGCTTCTGTTACGTGAAAGGACTGAGGTAACAGTTTTTTCACATCCTCAAGCGTTACCCGCACACTCGACAGGTAACGTTCAGCTCTCGCTGGCGACCCCGGTCTTGCGCCGTGGGATGCCCAGGCGCTGACGGCGCTCCCACAGACACTTGCGGCTGACGCCCAGTTTGCGCGCCAGCTCGGTCTCGGTCATGTGGTCCTGGTGCTCGAGGACGAAGTGCTGGAAGTAGTCCTCCAGTGACAGGTCTTCGGTCGGCTCATGGCTGCTGTTGCTGGCGTTACCCGCCGTCTGCGGCGGCAGTCCGATGAACTCGTCGTCCTCCAGATCACTCAATTCGATGTCGATGCCCAGCAGGTCGGCAGAGATTTCCGGGCTTTCGCTGAGAATCACTGCGCGCTCGACAGCGTTTTCCAGCTCACGCACGTTACCCGGCCACGAATAATGCCGGATGGCCTGTTCGGCATCGGCGGCAAATTTCAGGTCGGTACGATTGATGCGCGCACTTTGGCGAGCGAGGAACGCATTGGCGATTTCGTTGACGTCGGCGCCACGTTCGCGCAGGGCCGGCAGTTTCAGGGCGATTACGTGGAGACGGTAATAAAGGTCTTCACGGAACTGACCGATTTTTGCCAGGCTCTTGAGGTCCCGGTGGGTTGCCGCGATCAGGCGCACATCGACCTTTTGCGATTGCACCGAACCGACCCGGCGTATCTCGCCTTCCTGCAACACGCGCAGCAGACGGGCCTGGGCTTCCAGTGGCAGTTCACCAATTTCATCGAGGAACAACGTGCCGCCGTCCGCCGCTTCGACCAGACCGGCGCGCCCGGCGCTGGCGCCGGTGAACGCGCCTTTCTCGTGGCCGAACAGCTCCGACTCGATCAGGCTTTCCGGAATGGCGGCGCAGTTCACTGAGATCATCGGCGCCTTGGCGCGTTTCGACAGGTTGTGCAGGGCGCGGGCCACCAGTTCCTTACCGGTGCCGGATTCGCCCTGGATCAACACATTGGAATCGGTCGGCGCTACTTTGCGGATCTTGCTGTACAGATCCTGCATCGGTGGGCAGGAACCGATGATGCCGATTTCGCCGTTGCTGTTGTCGACGGCAGATTTGCCGCTGCCATTGGTCGATTTGCTGGCAACCACTGCACCGGCAGCCGGGGCCGACTGGCGATCGCGCAGGATCCGCGCGACTGCCTGGAGCATTTCATCGTGGTCGAAAGGCTTGGCGATGTAGTCCACCGCGCCCATCTTCATCGAGTCGACCGCCGAACGCAGGCTGGCGTAACTGGTCATGATCAGCACCGGGGTGCCTTCGCCGAGCTTGATCAGCTCGGTGCCCGGCGCGCCAGGCAGGCGCAGATCGCTGACGATCAGATCGAACGTAGGAATGGTGAAGCGTTCTTGTGCTTCCTGCACTGAACCGGCCTCGCTGACCTGGTACTGATTACGTTCCAGCAGGCGGCGCAAGGCGGAGCGGATAATTGTTTCGTCTTCGACGATCAAAATGTGCGGCATTGATTCGATACTCTCGACGGTCTCAGTTCACAGCGGACGTCGCTTCGACATGACGCGGTAAGGTCACCCGGATACGGGTGCCGCGTTGGCTTTGTACATCAGCCGGGCTGTCGATGGTGATTTGTCCATAATGCTCTTCAACGATGGAATAGACCAGTGCAAGGCCCAGACCGGTACCTTCACCCGGATCCTTGGTGGTGAAGAAAGGTTCGAACAGTCGGTCCATGATGTTCTTCGGAATACCACTGCCTTCGTCCTCGACGATCAGATCGACCGTGTGTTCGCCGGCTTCGCTCTTGACCCGCACGGCACTGCCCGCAGGCGAGGCGTCACGGGCGTTCGAGAGCAGATTGATCAAGACCTGGGCAAGTCGCTGCGGATCGCCTTCGACCCAGTGGTCCGGATCGCACAGGTTGTAGAACTGCACTTCGAAATTGCGCCGGTTCAGGGCCAGCAGGCCGATTGCATCCTGCGCGACTTCGGCCAGACAGACGGGCTCGTCACTGTGCTGATGGCTGCCGGCATGGGCAAAGCTCATCAACGACTGCACGATGCGCGAGACGCGTTTGGTCTGTTCGAGAATCTGTCCGCTGATCTCGGTCAGCTCGCCATCCTCTTCGCGTTCTTCGCGCAGATTCTGCGCCAGACAGGCGATGCCGGTGATCGGATTGCCGATTTCATGAGCCACACCCGCCGCGAGTCGACCGATGCTCGCCAGGCGTTCGGAGTGCACCAGTTTGTCTTCGAGCATTTGGGTTTCGGTCAAATCTTCAACCAGTAACACCAGGCCGCTGTTACCCGGTGCCAATGGTTCGTCGATCGCTGCTTTGTGCAGGTTCAGCCAGCGGGTCTGGCCATCAAGCGCCAGGTGCTGTTTGTGCAAATGCTCGTCCGGCAGGTCGATGAAGCCTTGCAGCAGGCCTTTCCACGGCTCGCCGATGGTACTCAGGCGCGAGCCGACCACGCGCTGTGCGGCGATGCCCGTCAGCTCTTCCATGGCCTTGTTCCACATCAGGATCTCTTGGTCCTTGGCCAGCGAGCAGACGCCCATCGGCAATTCCTGCAAGGTCTGGCGGTGGTAACGGCGCAGGGCGTCGAGTTCGGCGGCCAGGCCGGTGAGGCGCGAGTGGTAATCCTCGAGGCGGCTTTCGATGAAATGGATGTCTTCGGTCACATAGTTTTCGCCGCCGGCCTTGTACGGCAGGAAGGTTTCCACCATGTCCTGCGCGACGCTCGGCCCCATCAGGCCGGAGAGGTTGGCTTCGATACGGTCGCGCAAACGGCGCAGGGCATACGGACGGCGCTCGTCGAAGGGCAGATAAAGATCGCGCAGCGCCTGTTCGACTTCTTTCTGCGCAGCCTTGGCGCCCAGCGGTTTGGCCAGTTGCGTGGCGAACTCCTGCGGCGAGGCGGCGTGCAGCTCGCGACGTTGCGGGCGACGGACGTTATCCACCGCACAGGCTTCGGCGGCGCTGGCTTCTTCGGGGCTGGCGTTGGTGAACAGCGAGATCAGGGTGAACATCAGCACGTTGGCCGCCAGCGACGCGATGGCCGCCATGTGCCAACTGGTATCGTCGAGCACGTAAATCATGTTCAGCAGCGGGATGTAGAAACCCTGCAGATTGCCGACCAGCGGCAGCAGCATGGTCACGACCCAGACCAGAATCCCCGCCAGCAGACCGGCAATAAAGCCGCGACGATTGGCGGTCGGCCAGTACAGCACCGACAACACCCCAGGCAGGAATTGCAGGGTTGCGACAAACGCGACGATGCCGAGGTTGGCCAGATCCTGTTCGGCGCCGAGCATCAGGTAAAAGCCGAACCCGGCCATGATGATTGCGACGATCAGCGCGCGGCGTGTCCATTTCAGCCAGCGGTAGATGTTGCCTTCGGCCGGTGGCTGGTAGAGCGGCAGCACCAAGTGGTTCAGCGCCATGCCCGACAGCGCCAGCGTCGTGACAATGATCAGGCCGCTGGCCGCCGACAGCCCGCCGACATAGGCGAGTAGCGCCAGCGGTTTGCTGTTGGCGGCGATGCCGACGCCGAGGGTGAAGTATTCCGGATTGGTGGTGGCGCCGAGCTTGAGCCCGGCCCACAGAATCAGCGGCACCGCCAGGCTCAT
The DNA here is from genome assembly GCF_003061205.1 of Pseudomonas sp. HMWF006. Lineage (NCBI taxonomy): Bacteria > Pseudomonadati > Pseudomonadota > Gammaproteobacteria > Pseudomonadales > Pseudomonadaceae > Pseudomonas > Pseudomonas sp. HMWF006. The sequence goes on along the minus strand of NZ_QAIU01000081.1, from coordinate 2,023 downwards.
CAGCAGCAGGAACAGTGGCAGGCCCCAACTGGCGCTGACCAGCGAGCGCGGGTTGAGGTTTTCGGTAAAGGTCATGTGATACATGTGCGGCATCACAATCGCCGAGGCGAAGAACACCAGCAGCAGCGTGCGCCACGGGCCTTCCTGCAACGGCGTGTGCAGGGCGGCGAGGGCGGTCTGGTTCTGCAGCAGCCACAGTTCCAGCTGTTGCGGGCCGTCGAATACGCCGTACAGCGCATAGAGGCCGACGCCACCGAGGGCCACCAGTTTAATCACCGATTCGAAGGCGATCGCGAACACCAGACCTTCGTGTTTTTCGCGGGTCGCGATATGCCGCGAGCCGAAGAAAATCGTGAACAGAATGATCAGCGCGCAAAACGCCAGCGCCACGCGGCTCTGGACCGGTTCGCCGGTCAGGATGCCAATGGAGTCGGCCACCGCCTGAATCTGCAGCGCCAGCAGCGGCAGCACGCCGATCAGCATGAAGATCGTGGTCAGCGCGCCGGCCCAGGTGCTGCGAAAGCGGAAGGCAAACAGATCCGCCAGCGACGACAGTTGATAGGTGCGGGTGATTTTCAGGATCGGATAAAGCAGCACCGGCGCCAGCAGAAACGCGCCGGACACCCCGAGATAGCTGGAGAGAAAACCGTAGCCGTACTGATAGGCCAGACCGACCGTGCCGTAAAACGCCCACGCACTGGCGTAGACCCCCAGCGACAGGGTGTACGTCAGCGGGTGGCGAATGATCGCCCGCGGGATCATGCCCCGTTCACTGATCCAGGCCACGCCGAACAGCACCGCCAGGTACGCGGCGCTGATCAGGATCATCTGGGTCAGGCTAAAGCTCATCGGCATCTTTTTGGCTCTGCAGGATGAAGGTCACGACAATCAGGATCAGCCAGAGCAGATAAGGGCGATACCAGGCGCCCGTAGCGTCGATCCACCAATCCATGATGGCGGGAGAAAACAGATAGATCCCGACGACCAAAAGCAGGACCAAGCGATAGATGTACATCCCGGCCTCTCTTTTTTATGCGCGTGCCCGAAAACGTGCGGCGATGGTAACGGATGGCGGCGCGACTGCAAGTGTCGTCATGACAGTTGCGCTTCGGGCAACGTCAGTGTGCGCGGGATCTTCGCGGCATCCCAGTGGACGCGGCCCCAGTCGAGCAATTCCCGTGGCGTGGCATAGGCCAGTTCGGCGCCGGGGGTTTGCCCGAGTGCGCGCAGGGCGCGCAAAAGTAATGGCGTGGCTTGATCGGCCTCAAGCGGCGGCGAGCGGTAGGACTTACCGAGCTTGTTGCCGTCCGGTTGGGTGATCAGGGGCAAGTGCAGGTAACGCGGCTGGCGCAGGCCAAGCAGTTCTTGCAGGTACAACTGGCGCGGCGTCGAGTCGAGCAGGTCGGCGCCCCGGACGATGTCGGTGATGCCTTGCCACGCATCATCCAGCACCACGGCCAGTTGATAAGCGTAGAGGCCGTCACGGCGGCGGATCACGAAATCGCCGACGTCGCGGCCCAGATGCTGGCGGTATTCGCCTTGCACGCGGTCAATGAAGTGGTATTCCAGTTCCGGCACGCGCAGGCGGATCGCCGCGTCTTGCTGATCGTGGCCGGCATTGCGGCACAGGCCCGGATAAATGCCGTTGTACGCTTCGAGCTGTTTGCGCGAGCAGGTGCAGGCGTAAGCGAGGCCGTAATTGAACAGGCTGTTGAGGACCTCCGCGTAGGCCTCGTGGCGATCGCTCTGGCGCACCATGTCGCCGTCCCATTCAAAGCCATAACTTTCCAGCGCTTTGAGGATCGCCCCCTGCGCACCGGGTTCTTCCCGGGGCGGGTCGAGATCTTCCATGCGCACCAGCCAGCGACCATCGACCGAGCGTGCATCGAGATAAGACGCGAGCGCGGCGACCAGCGAACCGAAGTGCAGGTGGCCACTGGGGGTGGGGGCGAAGCGGCCGATGTAGGCGGGGGCGTTTTTGGCAGTCATGGAAACGAAACTACTTATCAGGCTATACGCAGGT
>NZ_QAIU01000643.1:10938-13367 GCF_003061205.1 Pseudomonas sp. HMWF006 | reverse complement strand
CCAATCCTCCGAGCCGGAATCCGGGGTCAATCCGGTGGCGCGGATGCTGGTCTTCATCAATAGCCTTGATGGCAAAGTCGCGTTCAAGCACAACCACATCACCGATGCCGCGCGGTACGCCGCCGACAACTGGGGCCTGGATTACCTCGGCAACACACTGGGCGTCGGTTTCTCCGACGCCTTCATGGGGCCGCTGACCACTTCGCTGACTTACGTCGCAATGGACGACAACGCCTTCAAACTCGCGGTCAACCTGCGCGTTCCGAAGGGTAAATCGCCGGAGAAGCTCAAGGCTGAAATCGCCGACAAACTGGCAGCGTGGAGCAAGAAGAATCACGTAGCCGTCGCCTTCGACTATTCGATTGCCGAACCGATGTATCGCAACCCTGAGGGCGAATGGGTCAAGGCGCTGCTGGCGGTCTCGACGGAAAACCTCGGTATGAAACACGAGTTCGGCACGTCCGCTGGGGCGACGTCGGTGCATGAGTTGCCAAATGGCGTGCAATTCGGTCTGGCGCGCCCGGAGGTCAAGTACACCGGCCACACCGACGGTGAATTCAAGACCGTCGATCAATTCCAGCTCGATCTGCAGATCGTCACGGAAATGATGGGCCGGATCGGCCAGTTACCGAAGCTTTAACAGCATTTGTGGCGAGGAAGCTGGCTCCCTCGCCACAATTTTTTAATCGCCGGATAATCCTCGCCGCTCATCGTTGCGCAGCAGGCAACACAGAATGATCATCAAACCGATTGATAGCCACCTAACGAAAGGTGCATGCTAGAGGGCTCGCTCGAGCCTTATATCATTCCGAATGATAGTTACCTTTGCTTCATTCGATTCGTGCCATCACACCTCGCCGAGCATCATCCGCCCATCTTCAATACATTGGCGGATGCATCCATGGAACAGTCACTCAAACATTTGCGCTTCCCGTTGGCCCTGTTGGCCGTGCTGGTGATGAGCGCTTGCGGCAAGACTCCGGAGACTGCCGCCACCATGCCCGCAGCGAAAGTCAGCGTGGCCAAGGTGCTGGAACAACCGGTCAACGAGTGGGACGAATTCACCGGGCGCCTCGAGGCGCCGGAAACCGTTGAAATCCGTCCACGGGTCTCCGGCCAGATCGACGACGTCGCCTTCACCGAAGGTGCGCTGGTCAAGAAAGGCGATTTGCTGTTCCAGATCGACCCACGTCCGTTCCAGGCCGAGGTCCGCCGCCTCGAAGCCCTGGTCGCCCAGGCCCGCGCCAACGCCACCCGCAGTGAAAACGAAGCCGGCCGCGGTGAACGCCTGCGTGCCAGCAACGCCATCTCTGCCGAACTGGCCGACTCGCGCACCAGCGCTGCGCAAGAGGCCCGCGCCGCCGTCGGCGCCCTGCAAGCGCAACTGGACCTGGCCAAACTGAACCTGAGTTTTACCCGCGTGACCGCGCCAATCAGTGGCCGCGTCAGCCGTGCCGAGATCACCGCCGGCAACCTGGTGACCGCCGACACCACAGCGCTGACCAGCGTCGTGTCCACCGACAAGGTCTACGCCTACTTCGACGCCGACGAGCGCGTGTTCCTCAAATACACCCAGTTAGCCCGTAACGGTCAACGCGGCGCCACTACCCCGGTGTACATGGGCTTGTCCAATGAAGACGGCAACCCGCACCTCGGCCAGATGAACTTCGTCGACAACCAGGTCAACCCGAAAACCGGCACCATCCGTGGTCGTGCGGTGTTCGACAACAGCGACGGCACCTACACCCCGGGCCTGTACGCACGCTTGAAACTGGTCGGCAGCGGCACCTACAACGCCATGCTGATCAATGACGAAGCGGTCGGTACTGACCTGGGCAAGAAGTTCGTGCTGGTGATGGATGCGGACAACAAGACCGCCTACCGCGCCGTTGAACTGGGTCCGAAGATCGAAGGCCTGCGCATCGTCCGTACTGGCCTGAACAAAGACGACACGATCATCGTCAAGGGTCTGCAGCGAGTACGTCCGGGTTCTCCGGTCACCCCTGAAGTAATCCCGATGGCCAGCGAGCAAACCATTGCCGCCCTGGCTCAACAACGTCAAGCGCTGGAAGCCAGCAACCTGCCCAAAGTCGCCCCTGCCAAAGGCGCGTCCGGTTCGGTTGTGAAGCTGGCTGCTACGACCCCACGCGGTTAAGGGACGACAACTCCGATGAATTTTTCCCAATTCTTCATTTCACGGCCCATCTTCGCAGCGGTGCTGTCGCTGCTGATCCTGATCGCCGGTGCGATCTCGCTGTTCCAGCTACCGATCAGCGAATACCCGGAAGTCGTGCCGCCAACCGTGGTGGTACGTGCCAACTTCCCGGGCGCCAACCCTAAAGTCATCGGTGAAACCGTGGCCGCTCCGCTGGAGCAGGCCATCACCGGCGTCGAGAACATGCTGTACATGTCCTCGCAGTCGACCGCCG
>NZ_QAIU01000643.1:9687-10928 GCF_003061205.1 Pseudomonas sp. HMWF006 | reverse complement strand
GTTCAGGTACAAAACCGGGTGACCCGGACCGAGCCGAAGCTTCCAGAAGATGTGACGCGCATCGGTATCACCGTCGACAAGGCATCGCCCGACCTGACCATGGTTGTGCACTTGACCTCCCCGGACAAGCGCTACGACATGCTTTACCTGTCCAACTACGCGATCCTCAACATCAAGGATGAGCTCGCTCGCCTGGGTGGTGTCGGTGACGTGCAACTGTTCGGCATGGGCGACTACTCGCTGCGCGTCTGGCTCGATCCGAACAAGACTGCTTCGCGCAATCTGACTGCGACCGATGTGGTCACAGCGATCCGTGAGCAGAACCGCCAGGTCGCGGCCGGTCAATTGGGTGCGCCCCCTGCCCCGAATGCCCAAAGCTTCCAGCTGTCGGTCAACACTCAGGGCCGTCTGGTCTCCGAGGAAGAGTTCGAGAACATCATCATTCGCGCAGGCGACAATGGTGAAATCACCCGCCTCAAGGACATCGCTCGCGTTGAACTGGGCTCCAGCCAATACGCCCTGCGTTCGTTGCTGAACAACCAGCCGGCGGTCGCAATCCCGATCTTCCAGCGCCCTGGCTCCAACGCCATCGACATCTCGAACGAAGTTCGCGGCAAGATGGAAGAGCTGAAGAAAGGCTTCCCGCAAGGCATGGACTACAGCATCGTCTATGACCCGACGATCTTCGTGCGCGGCTCGATCGAGGCGGTGGTTCACACCCTCTTCGAAGCACTGATCCTCGTGGTACTGGTGGTGATCCTGTTCCTGCAGACCTGGCGCGCCTCGATCATTCCACTGGTGGCGGTGCCGGTATCGTTGATCGGTACGTTTGCGGTCATGCACCTGTTCGGTTTCTCGCTCAACGCGCTGTCACTGTTCGGCCTGGTACTGGCGATCGGTATCGTGGTGGACGACGCCATCGTGGTGGTGGAAAACGTCGAGCGGAACATCGAACTCGGACTGACACCCGTCGAGGCCACCAAACGCGCCATGCGTGAAGTGACCGGCCCGATCATCGCGACGGCGCTGGTGCTGTGTGCGGTGTTTGTGCCGGCAGCATTCATCTCCGGTCTCACCGGGCAGTTCTATAAGCAGTTCGCGCTGACCATTGCCATCTCGACCGTGATCTCGGCGTTCAACTCGCTGACCCTGTCGCCGGCACTGGCCGCTGTGTTGCTGAAAAGCCATGACGCACCGAAAGACCGCTTCTCCAAGGTGCTCGACAAGATCTTCGGTGGCTG
>NZ_QAIU01000643.1:7122-9677 GCF_003061205.1 Pseudomonas sp. HMWF006 | reverse complement strand
TCGGCACCGTGCGCCGGGTTATCCGTGGCAGCGGCATCGCCCTGCTGCTGTACGCTGGCCTGATGGTGCTGACCTTCTTCGGTTTCTCCAGCACGCCGACCGGTTTCGTACCCGGCCAGGACAAGCAATACCTGGTGGCCTTCGCGCAACTGCCGGACGCCGCGAGCCTGGATCGCACCGAAGACGTGATCAAGCGCATGTCCGACCTGGCCCTGAAACAACCAGGCGTGGAAAGTGCCGTAGCGTTCCCCGGCCTGTCGATCAACGGCTTCACCAACAGCCCGAATGCCGGCATCGTGTTCGTGACCCTGAAACCGTTCGACGAACGTAAAGACCCGAGCATGTCCGCCGGTGCCATCGCCGGCGCCCTGAACGGTCAATATGCGAACATTCAAGAAGCGTACATGGCGATCTTCCCGCCTCCGCCGGTACAAGGTCTGGGCACCATTGGTGGTTTCCGCCTGCAAATCGAAGACCGGGGCAACCTGGGCTACGACGAGCTGTACAAAGAAACCATGAACATCATCACCAAGAGCCACAGCGTGCCGGAACTGGCCGGCCTGTTCACCAGTTACACCGTGAACGTGCCGCAGGTCGATGCCGCCATCGACCGCGAGAAAGCCAAGACCCACGGCGTGGCCGTCAGCGACATCTTCGACACCCTGCAGATCTACCTGGGTTCGCTGTATGCCAACGACTTCAACCGCTTCGGGCGCACCTATCAGGTCAACGTTCAGGCCGAGCAACAGTTCCGCCTCGAATCCGACCAGATCGGCCAGCTGAAAGTGCGTAACAACAAGGGCGAAATGATCCCGCTGGCGACCTTCATCAAGGTCAGCGACACCTCGGGCCCGGATCGCGTGATGCACTACAACGGCTTCATCACCGCTGAAATCAACGGTGCGGCAGCCCCCGGCTACAGCTCTGGCCAGGCCGAAAAAGCCATCGAGAAACTGCTCAAGGATGAACTTCCGAACGGCATGACCTACGAGTGGACCGACCTGACCTACCAGCAGATTCTGTCCGGCAACACCGCGCTGTTCGTGTTCCCGCTCTGCGTACTGCTGGCGTTCCTGGTGCTCGCCGCACAATACGAAAGCTGGAGCCTGCCACTGGCGGTGATCCTGATCGTACCGATGACCCTGCTGTCGGCCATCACCGGCGTGATCATCTCCGGCGGCGACAACAACATCTTCACTCAGATCGGCTTGATCGTACTGGTGGGACTTGCCTGTAAGAACGCGATTCTGATCGTCGAGTTCGCCAAGGATAAACAGCTGGAAGGTCTCGACCCGCTGGCTGCGGTACTGGAAGCCTGCCGTCTGCGTCTGCGGCCGATCCTGATGACCTCCTTCGCGTTCATCATGGGTGTGGTGCCACTGGTGTTCTCCAGCGGTGCCGGTGCCGAGATGCGTCATGCCATGGGTGTGGCGGTGTTCTCCGGGATGCTCGGGGTGACCTTCTTCGGTCTGTTGCTGACGCCAGTGTTCTACGTACTGATCCGTAACTTCGTCGAACGCGGCGAAGCCCGCAAAGCGGCCAAGGCCATGAAACTGGAGGCGCAACAATGAGTCTGAAAGCCTTCCTGCCGAGTCTGCTGGTGCTGGCCCTCAGTGCCTGCGCCGTCGGCCCCGACTACAAGACCCCAGCCACGGAGGCGGCCAACATCACGGCCGTCACCGATGGCGCCGCCGGGCAAAAGAACTTCGACCGTTCGAAATTCGAAGGCATCTGGTGGCAGCAATTCGACGATCCGACCCTCAACCAGTTGGTGACTCAATCGCTGCAAGGCAACCGTCAACTGCGCGTGGCGTTCGCTCGCTGGAAAGCCGCTCGGGCGATTCGCGACGACGTCAGCAACGATGCGATGCCGACCATCACCAGCCGCGCCAGCAGTGATCTGGCCAAGGGGCAAATCCCCGGCCAGACCACTAAACGGGTCAACAGTGAACGCTACGACCTGGGCCTGGACATGGCCTGGGAACTGGACCTGTTCGGACGCATCCAGCGCAACCTGGAGGCCAGCGACGCTGACCAGCAAGCGGCTGAAGCCGATCTGTATCAGTTGCAAGTCACCATGATTGCCGAACTGGTGGACGCTTACGGTCAACTGCGCGGTGCGCAACTGCGCGAAAAGATCGCCGTGGCCAACCTGGAAAACCAGCAAGAGTCGCGCAAGATCACCATCAGCCTGCGTGACGCCGGTGTGGGCGATCAACTCGACGTCGAACGTGCCGATGCGCGTCTGGCCTCGGTCGAAGCCAGCGTGCCGCAATTGCAGGCCGAACAGGTTCGACAGAAGAACCGCATCGCCACCCTGCTGGGTGAGCGCCCGGACAAACTGACCGTCGACCTGAGCCCGAAAGAGCTGCCAGCCATTGCCAAGGCGCTACCGATCGGTGACCCGGGTGAGCTGCTGCAACGGCGTCCGGACATCCTCAGTGCCGAACGCAAACTGGCGTCGGCGACTGCCCGGATTGGCGTGGCAAAAGCGGACCTGTTCCCACGGGTGAGCCTCAGCGGTTTCCTCGGCTGGACGGCCGGGCGCGGTTCGC
>NZ_QAIU01000643.1:0-7112 GCF_003061205.1 Pseudomonas sp. HMWF006 | reverse complement strand
AAGACAGCCAGGCCCAGGCCGAAGTCGATCTGTATCGCGGCATCGTCGCGATCTACAAGGCCCTCGGTGGCGGCTGGCAACCGGAGACGGTAGCCAGCAAGTAAACGATTGTTAAAGAGCTCCTTTGGTTGGCCGCAACCAACCAATTTTTTGCCCCGCGTATCATTCGGTCGCGGGGCTTTTTTGTGCCTGTCTTTCAGTCAGTGAAACTTTGTGGGAGCACGCCTGCTCGCTCCCACAAGGGTCAGTGGTTTTCTTGAGGCTTTGGGTTTTCCAGGACGGTAACGGTGGCCGTAGTGCCCGCGCGAAGCCGGTTCTTGCCGGCATAGTCGCCGTCAATGTCGATCCGTACCGGTACTCGTTGCGCCAGTTTCACCCAAGTGTAACTCGGGTTGATGTTGGCCAGCAGCCGGCTGCCCGGGGCGTTCTCCCGGTCGGCAATGGCGAAGGCGATGCTTTGCACCGTGCCACCGAAGGTTTCTCCGCTCATCAACTGAATGCGCACCCGGTCACCTTCGCCGATACGCGGCAGCTTGGTTTCTTCGAAGTAACCGCTGACATAGAAGCTATCGCTATCAACCAGGGCCAACAGCGCTCCGCCGGCCACCGCGTAGTCGCCTTGTCGGGTCAGCAGATTGGTGACATAGCCGCTGACCGGAGACTCGACGCGAGTGCGCTGCAAGTCCAGCTCCGCCTGGGTCTGTGCAGCAATCGCCAACTGCACATTGGCCTGCGCCAGCCCGAGGTTGGCCTGGTTACGCAACAGGTCGGCCTGCGCCACCGCCACATCAGTGCTGGATTTCTCCCACTCCTCACCAGAGATCGCAAACCCCTGTTTCAGCATACGCCGCCGACGTTCTTCGCTCTGGCGCTGCTTGAGCAGCGCTTCACTGGCGACGATCGTGGCCTGGGATTGCCCCAGCGTTGCCTTCGCCACTTCAACGGAGCGCCGCGCATGCTCGACTGCCAGGCGGTAACGCGCGGGGTCGATTTCCATCAGCAACTGGCCTTTGTCGACATGCTGATTGTCCTGCACCGCCAGACTGACGATGCGCCCCGATACATCCGCCGACAAGGTCACCACATCCGCCCTCACCCGGGCGTCCCGGGTCCACGGCGCACGGGTGTAATGCTCCCAGGCAAACCAGCCGAGCACAATCGCCAGCATGACGACCGCCAAGGTCATCAATCGCGTCACTAACACTTTCAAAGCATCAGGCTCCCATCAACAGAATCAGCGTGGCACAGACGCAGGCATACAAAGCGCCTTCGAACAGCGCCTCATGCCAGACCAGTCGCAAGACCCCCAGCCGTCGCAGGCCCCAGTCAAGCACCATGAAGACCGGAATGGCCAGCAACAGGGCCTGGGCAATGGGCGGCAGGTAAACGCCGCCAATTTCGAAATCAATGGGCAAGGGCCGGCCCTCCTTCCGGGACGGTGCGCTGCAGCTGATCGCCGTGGCGCTTGAGGAATGACACAACAATCAACAGGGCCACGCGCATGCGAAACACCGACCACAGGTGTTCATGACTGGCAATGTGCAGATCATCCAGCTCATCGCCCAGCGCATGCAATTCGGTGAGCGGCGCTTGCCGGACATCCGGGCGACCGGCAACAAAGCGCCCGGTATGGCGCAACGCCGAGGACAGGCGCTGATTGAACGCATCGGAGAGCAACCCATTGTTCTGCGCTTGCTGGCGCAGTTGATGCATCGCCACTCCCAGCGCGATGCACGCCAGGCTGATTTCATACCGTTGCTGCATGTCACGGTCGTTCACGGCCGGCAACAGGCCCAGCATGCTGGTCAAACGGTCGACCATGCGACTTTCGAAAGCAAACTGCTCCGCATCCGTGGGGGGCACTTTCGTCAACTGGTACACCTGCTCACGTGCTTCGTTGTACAAACGGCGAAGACGCCAGGCCGGACGGAACGGAAAAATCCACGCGTAGACGAGCAGCGCAAGCATGGCCGCGCTGACATAGGCGCCCGCGAATTCGAACCATTGAATCGCCGTATTCTGCCCGGTGCCGACATTCTGCGGGCCAAGCATCAGAAAACTCGACAGCCCCAGCCCCATGCCGATCCCCGCCGTCGCCGGGCTCGAGAGGCCGACCGCGATTACATACAGCAGCGGTGCCAGCAACAACGCCAACAGTTCGAAATCACTGATCGCCGGTACCAGCATGAATTGATAGAGCGCGGAAACCAGCAGCGCCAGGCCCAGGCCACGGGCATAGCTTTGCGCCGCCATCAGCGGGCGAGGAAACGTGGCCATCAGCGAGCACAGGATGCCCACCAGAATCATTCCGCCCCGCGCACCATCCCAGGCGGTTTCGATCCAGATCAGCCCGGCGACCAGCAACGCGGTAAAGGCGCGGACAGCGTTCATCGTCGCCAGGGTGAAATCCAGATGCAGCGGGCTGGCCTGACCGCGATGAAGGCAACTGGCCTCGCGCCCGTCCTGAATCGCATCGCTCAACTCAAGTATCTGCTCCAGTTGCTGCAACAGCCGCGCCTGTTCCCAGCGCAAGGCCCATGCCAGGGAACGCAGGGTCGCGCTCATGTCTTCGGTGAGTTGTTCCGCCTCGTAGGCCAGCGCTTCGAACTGTTGCTGTAGCGTCACGAAGGCATGCCGCCGTTCAGCGGGCAGCGATCGGCCCTGCTCCGCCAACTGATCGAACAGCGCCAGTTCTTCACCACGCAGGCGCTGGACCTCAAGCGGCAACTCACCCTCCCAGCGCTCGGTCAGCAGTTCTCGCTGATGGCGCAACGCGGTCAACCGGGATGTCAGCAACATCAGCTGATTGCCCAACAGCAGCACCAGATTGTTGGCACTGCGCAACCGTGGCGCGTCGAAATACAGGTGCCGACGCAAGCCCTCGAGGGCGCTGATTTCACCAAGCAACTGCATTTGTCGGCGCTGGAACTCGGCGTCGCTTTCTTCGGTACGCAACACGGCAGCGGCGTGGCTGGCAGCGAGCTTGATGACCTGATCGACTTTGGCAAAATACCCCTTGGCCACCGCCTCCGGCCGCGCGGTCAACAAACTCACCACGCACACACACGCCACAGCCAGCAGGGTTTCGGTGACACGTGTGACGGCCAGCAAAAAGGTGCCGTCCTGATCCGGAATCGCCAGCAATGCCACCACCACAGCGGTGTAGCCACTGAGTACAAACGCCTGAGAGCTGGTGTAACGCAACAGCGTACCGCCCGCCGTGCACAGCGCCAGCCAAAGCGCCAGCGTGGCAATGAACGGCAATGGCGCCTGCGGAAAAATCGCCATGATCAGCACCGCCACCGCAGCGCCCAGCGTTGTCCCGATCACTTGGCCAAAGCTGCGCGCCAGCGCCATTCCGGCCAGGGGCTGACTGACGATCACTACCGCCATGATCGACCACTTCGGTTGGTCCAGATCAAACAGAAACGCCAGGTAAAGCGTCAGCAGGCCGGCGGCGATGGTGCGCAACGCGAACAGCAGAACTGCCTGGCTGGGGTGAATGACCGCTTTGAAGTAAGTGAACAGCGCTTGCATGGGCACACTCGTAAAGTAACTCCTGCTAGCGTAGACACTGCCATGAAAGCGTGACGGTTCACAGAGTCGACGCAACCTGTAGGGCGATTCGCAGGTATGGGTTTGACTCATGACGCTCGCTGACCGAAGCTTGCCGTTCTGCCAAAAAAACGCCAGTTCACGGAAACCTGCATGTCTTCATCGCGCCGCTATCTGTTAATCAGCCTTGCCCTTGTGCTTGTTGTCGTCGTGGCGTGGCTGTCTTTGCGCAGCACGGCCCCGGTCGTTCCGGAAGCCATCCGGCGTGGCTACAGCGAAGCGCTGAGCGCTGCCCGCACCGGTCAGCCGGGGGCTGCACGTCAGCTGTATCAGCAATTGGGTCGACCGGATCTGTCGATCAAACGCCGCGTCTGGCTGCACGCCGAATTGCCTAACTATCCGAGCCCGCAGGCCTTGAAACTGGCTGACGCCGACCTGCAAAACGAAGCCCCGGAGGTGCGGCTGGCGGCGATCCACAGCGTGGTCGGTCTGGTGCCTGGCGGGCAGCGCAGCCTGTTGCTGGGGCCGATGCTCGACGATCAAGACCAGACCGTTCGCTTTGCCGCCATCAATGCCCTGCTCGGCCTGACGCCGGATGAACTGGGGTTGTATTTCGCGCCGTTGCAGCAGGCGATTGACGGTTGGGAGCAGGCGCTCAAGGCGCAACCGGAAAGCGCCGCCACCTACGCTCAACTGGCGCGCCTCTACCTGCATAACGCTGAACTCAAAGAAGCCCAGGTCGCACTGGACAATACTCTGCGTCTGGAGCCCGGCAACCTGCAGGCTCTGGTCATGCAGATCGACGTGCTCGACCGCCAGGGTCAGAGCGACGCCGCCCGGCAACTGCTCGCGCAGCAACTGAAAGCTCAGCCCGACTCCGCGTATCTGCAACATGCCCTCGGGCTGTGGCTGTTGCACCACGGCCAACGCGAATATGCCCTGCTCGGCCTGTCCAAAGCGGTCGAGCTCGAACCCGACAACAAGGATTATCGCTATGACCTCGCTACCACGCTGCACAGCGCGGAGGAGCTGGAAGCGGCGCAGAAGCAGTTGCAGGAAATCGTCCAGCGGCACCCGGCCGATCGCAAAGCGCGAGTGCTGCTGATCAGTTACTGGAAAGAAAGCGGACAGCTGCAGAATGTGCAGATTCTGCAGGCGCAGCTGGAACAGTTGAATCCGGATGATCCGGCGTTGCAACAAGGGCTCTGAACACGATCGACAGATCGCAGCCTGCCGGGGGTTTCAGCACACATCCTCAAGGCTCTCGAAATAAAAATCGGAACTGCCATCCCTGACGAGGGTCAAGTATTTCAGGCGACCGCTTTCAAGAAAGCGCCTCGCCTCCCCTAGTCATGAGAGGGCATTTTTTGTCTACATCTAACGCGTTGATCAGTGCAAAAGCCGCTACCGGCATCGAGGGTCTGGATGACATCCTGGCCGGTGGCCTGTCTCGCGGACATGTGTTTTTGCTCGAAGGTGAACCGGGAACCGGCAAAACCACCGTCGCTTTGCATTTTCTCCTGGCCGGCGCCAGCGCTGGCGAACGCTGTTTGTACATCACGCTGTCGGAAACCGAGCGTGAGTTGCGCCAGGGTGCGCTGTCCCACGGCTGGGAGCTCAATGAGAACATCGAAATCTTCGAGCTGACGCCGCCGGAAAGCCTGCTCAATGCCGAGCATCAACAGAGTCTGCTGTACTCCTCCGACCTGGAACTGGGCGAAGCGACCAAGCAGATTTTCGAAGTGGTCGAGCGTTTCAAACCAACTCGCGTGGTGCTCGACAGTCTGTCGGAAATTCGCCTGCTGGCGCAAAGCTCCTTGCGCTACCGCCGACAGATTCTGGCGATCAAGCACTACTTCGTGCGCTACGACGCCACCGTTCTGCTGCTCGACGACCTGACCACCGAATCCCTCGACAAAACCGTGCACAGCGTGGCCCACGGTGTGATTCGCCTTGAAGAATTGACACCCAACTACGGCGCCGAACGTCGACGCATACGGGTGATCAAGTATCGCGGGCAAAAATACCGTGGGGGCTTTCATGACTTCACCATCATGGGCGACGGCGTGCATGTCTTCCCGCGCCTGGTGGCCGCTGAACATCGAAGTGAGTACCCGCGCCTGCAATTGACCAGCGGCATCAAGGAGATGGATTCCTTGCTCGGTGGTGGTGTCGAAGCCGGCTCCAGCACCTTGATCCTCGGCCCGGCCGGTACCGGTAAATCGCTGATCTCGATGATCTTCGCCGCAGCGGCCGTGGGCCGGGGCGAGAAAGCAGCCCTGTTTATTTTTGATGAAGAGCTGGGCCTGCTGTTCGAGCGCATGCGCAATATCGGCATCGACCTCAAGGCCCTGCAGGCCACCGGTAATCTGCTGATCGAGCAAGTCGATGCCGCCGAACTGTCGCCGGGCGAGTTTTCGCACCGGGTGCGGCGTTGCGTCGATGAGCGCGACATCAAAACCGTGGTGATTGACAGTATCAACGGCTATCAGGCCGCCATGCCCGAAGAGAACGCGCTGGTGCTGCACATGCACGAGTTGCTGCTGTACCTGAACCGCAAGGGTGCAGCGACCTTCATGACTGTTGCCCAGCATGGCCTGGTGGGCGACATGCAGGCCCCGGTCGACATCACTTACCTGGCCGACACGGTGATCCTGCTGCGCTACTTCGAAGCCATCGGCAAAGTCCGCCGGGCGATTTCCATCATCAAGAAACGTACCGGCAGCCATGAGTCGACCATCCGCGAATACCGGATTTCCTCTCAGGGCATGACCATCGGCGAACCGCTTGATGCCTTCCAGGGCGTGCTGCGCGGAGTGCCCACCTATCTTGGCGCGAGCAACCCGCTGCTGCAGGAAGAAATATTGTGACGGTGTCGGTACCGCTGGCCGAACGCGCGCTAATCCTGGCGCCCATGGGTCGCGACAGCCAGGTTGCCCTGATGATCCTCAACGAAGCGGGCTTCGACGGCCAGATCACACCGGATCTGGGTGCGTTATGCGAGCAACTGGAGCCCGGCGCCGGGCTGCTGCTGATCGCCGCCGAAGCGTTGCGTGGCCCGGATCTTGAGGCGTTATTTGATTACCTTGAACAGCAACCGGCATGGTCGGACATGCCGATCGTGCTGCTGACCCATCATGGCGGCCAGGAACAGGGCCCGTCTTCGCGCCTGAGTGATCAACTGGGTAACGTCACGTTCCTTGAACGGCCGTTTCATCCGGCGACGCTGGTCAGTATGGTCTCGGCGGCCCTGCGCGGACGCCGACGACAGTACGAGGCACGTGACCGCCTGATCGACCTGAGTGAAAGTGAACGGCGCCTGCAATCGACGCTGGAGACTCTCGAACAACAAGTCGAGGAACGCACCGCGCAACTGCGGCACAACGAAGAAGCCTTGCGGCAGTCGCAGAAAATGGAAGCGGTCGGCCAGCTCACCGGCGGTATCGCCCACGACTTCAACAATATGCTCACCGGGATCATCGGCAGTCTCGAACTGCTGCGTCGGCGTCTGGCCCGTGGGCGCACGGATGACCTCGACAGCCTGATCGACCTGGGCG
>NZ_QAIU01000080.1:7349-13689 GCF_003061205.1 Pseudomonas sp. HMWF006 | reverse complement strand
GTGGTGGCGATTGCGCTGAACCTGATCCTGCCGGGCAATGACAGATGGAAGCACAAGAAGGCGGATGAGCCGCTGATTTAAGGCCTGAAGATTTTTATTGCCTGACAGATAGCTATCGCGAGCAGGCTCACTCCTACAAGGTCAACGCACTACCTGTAGGAGTGAGCCTGCTGACGATACTTTCAGAGGGCCAACGGCGCTCTTTCGCATAGGGTTGCCAACGCCTTCGCCCATTGCGGGTCGTCGTTCAGGCACGGCACCAGCACCAACTCCTCGCCCCCCGCTTCGCGGAACTGTTCCTGGCCGCGATCGCCAATCTCTTCCAGCGTCTCGATGCAGTCGGCGACAAACGCCGGGCACATCACCAGAATTTTCTTCACGCCACTTTTCGCCAGTTCGTCCAGCCGCGCTTCAGTGTAGGGTTCGATCCATTTCGCTCGCCCCAGGCGCGACTGAAACGACACCGACCACTTGCCATCCGGCAAGCCCATGCGCTCGGCGAACAATGCCGCTGTACGCAGGCATTGCGCGCGATAACAGGTCGCGAGCACTGCCGGTGATGCGTTCTTGCAGCAGTCTTGATTCTTGAAGCAATGATTGCCGGTCGGATCGAGCTTGGTCAGATGCCGCTCCGGCAAGCCATGGAAGCTCAGCAACAGGTGATCGTAATCCTGCTGCAAGTGCGGTCTGGCGCTGGCGGCCAAGGCCTCGATGTATTCCGGCTGATCGTAAAACGGTTGCAGCACCGACAGCTGCACGTCGAGGTTCTTCTGGCGAATCACGCGCCGGGCTTCTTCGATCACGGTGGTCGTCGTGCTGTCGGCGAACTGTGGATAAAGCGGCGCCAGGGTGATGCGCTTGTGCCCTGCCGCAACCAGTTGCAGCAACCGTGTTTCAATCGACGGCTCGCCGTAACGCATCGCCAGCTCCACAGGCCCGTGGCTCCATTGCGTTGTCATCTGCTGTTGCAGACGGCGACTGAGCACCACCAGTGGCGAGCCTTCCTCCCACCAGATCGAGGCATAGGCATGGGCCGACTGCTCGGGGCGCTTGATCAGGATCAGCGACACCAACAGACGCCGCACCGGCCACGGCAGGTCGATCACGTACGGGTCCATCAGGAATTGATTGAGGTAGCTGCGCACATCGGCCACCGAGGTGGAGGCCGGAGAACCCAGGTTGACCAGAAGCAAAGCGTGATCGGTCATGCAACGTCCTATTTCAGAGGCGGCTGGAGAGATCATCCAGAGCCGCGCGTAAATCCGTGAACCGGAAAGTGAAGCCCGCTTCCAGCAAGCGTGCCGGCATCGCCCGTTGGCCGCCCAGCAACAGCAAAGACATTTCGCCCAGACCGACCTTCAAGGCCAGGGTCGGCATCGGCATGAACGCCGGGCGGTGCAACACGCTGCCCAGCGTCTTGGCAAATTCGCGATTGCGCACCGGTTTCGGCGCGCACGCATTATAAGGACCACGGGCCTGATCGCGGTGCAGAAGAAAATCAATCAAGGCGATTTGATCCTCGATATGAATCCACGGCATCCACTGCCGGCCATTGCCCAAAGGCCCGCCCAGTCCAAGCTTGAACGGCAGCAGCAGCCGCGACAAAAAGCCGCCCTCGGCCGACAGCACCAGACCGGTTCGTACCAGCACCACGCGCACGCCAAACGCTTCGGCACGTTGCGCGGTTTCCTCCCAGGCGATGCACAGCTGGCTGGCGAAATCGTCGATCACCGGTGGCGACTCTTCAGTCAACTCGCGCTCGCCGCCATCGCCGTACCAGCCTATCGCCGAGCCCGAAATCAGCAGCGCAGGTTTCTGCGCTCGCGCTTCAAGCCAGGCCAGCAAGGTTTCCGTGAGCGTGATCCGACTGCTCCACAACAGCGCCTTGCGCCGATGGGTCCAGAGTCGATCGGCAATCGGCGCACCGGCGAGATTGACGATGACATCCACAGGCTCCTCGCCCAGGTCCTCCAGACGCGCGATGCCACGCACCTGCGCGCCGCAACGTTGCGCGACTTTTTCCGGGCGACGGCTCCACACGGTCAGGCGATGCCCCTGCTGCGACCAATGCCGGCAGAGCTGACGTCCTATCAAACCAGTACCGCCGGTCAGCAATATGTGCATGACATCTTCCTCGCGTGGCGTTTTACCCGGATCACTAGTCTATTTTTATAAGCAGGGATCTTTTCGTACGGGCAGGCTCTATTGTTTAACCATAGGCCAAGCTGCCAGAACGAGAACGCTAGAAGTTATACCAAAAAACAAAATTGTACAGGTTTCAATCACGGCGTAGTCTGTACAGAAAGGTAAACGAGGCCCCTATGACTGTACCTATCGCAATCATCGGCACCGGCATCGCCGGACTTTCGGCGGCCCAGGCTCTGACAGAGACCGGGCACACCGTCCAGTTGTTCGATAAAAGTCGCGGCAGCGGCGGACGCATGTCGAGCAAACGCAGCGACGCCGGTTCGCTGGACATGGGCGCGCAATATTTCACCGCCCGCGACCGGCGCTTCGTCACCGAGGTGCAGCGCTGGCAAAGCCAGGGCTGGGTCGCCGAGTGGACACCGCAGCTCTATACCTTCCATGGCGGGCAACTGAATCTGTCGCCGGACGAGCAGACGCGCTGGGTCGGTTCGCCACGCATGAGCGCCATCACCCGCGGCCTGCTCGAAGGGCTGGAAGTGCATTTCGCCTGTCGGATCACCGAGGTCTATCGCGGCGAACAACACTGGCACCTGCAGGATGCCGAGGGATTCACTCACGGCCCCTTCAGCCATGTCGTGATCGCCACGCCGGCACCGCAAGCCACGGCCTTGCTGGCCGCTGCGCCGAAACTCGCCGGTGCCGCCGCCGGGGTGAAAATGGACCCGACCTGGGCTGTCGCCCTTGCCTTCGAAACCCCGCTGGATACGCCCATCGAGGGCTGCTTCGTTCAGGACAGCCCACTCGACTGGCTGGCGCGCAACCGCAGTAAACCCGGACGCGACAACACCCTCGACACCTGGGTGCTGCACGCCACCAGCGCCTGGAGCCGCCAACACATCGACCTGTCCAAGGAAGCGGTGATCGAGCAATTGCACGGTGCCTTTGCCGAACTGTTGCACAGCGCGATGCCCGCGCCCACGTTCAGCCTCGCCCACCGCTGGCTCTATGCCCGTCCGGCCACCAGCCATGAATGGGGTACGCTGGCCGATGCCGATCTGGGCTTGTACGCCTGTGGTGACTGGTGCCTGTCCGGCCGCGTAGAAGGTGCCTGGCTCAGTGGTCAGGAGGCTGCAAGACGCTTGCACGAACATCTGCAATGAATCGAATCAATCCGCAGAAGCTGCTGCTGTCGAAATGGACAGCAGCTCACCCGCAAAATCGTGAAAAACATTTTCTGGTCACCGAGTTGTTCCGCGACGAGGAAGGCACAGTACTGGCCGTCGAACTGCAGGCGGTGCTGACCAAGCGCACCGAACGACTCGACTGGCAGGCCCTGCAAAACCCCGCCCACTGGAAATTCGGCTGGCAACTCTAGGCGCTGCCAGAGGCTGCAATCCTCTGATCGTAATCCTGGAGATTGACCATAAGATCGGAATCTACAGCGCCTCCCGCAAAAACTTATACAAATAGTTTGACTTGTACACCTTTGAATCTATGCTAAGCACATGTTGTACAGATAAAGTCCACTGTACAGGTTTAGCTTCGAGGTGTTCATGTCCGATCTTTCCTCATCCCGGCCAAAAATCGCGATCAGCGCCTGCCTGATGGGTGCTGAAGTTCGTTACAACGGCGGACACAAGGAATCGCGCTTGTGCAGCCGGACCCTCACGGAATATTTCGACTTCATCCCGGTCTGCCCGGAAGTGGCCATCGGCCTGGGCATTCCTCGCGAGCCGATTCGGCTGGTGGGCAATCCCGATCAGCCCGAGGCGATCGGCACGGTCAACCCGTCGATCAACGTCACCGAACCCCTCGCCGCGTACGGTCAGAAAATGGCCGGCGAACTCAATGACATCTGCGGCTATATCTTCATGCAGCAGTCACCGTCGTGTGGCCTGGAGCGGGTCAAGGTCTATCAAGCCAACGGCGCACCGGTGAACGGCGGCGGCCGTGGCATCTATGCCCAGGCATTCTGCGCCAAACACCCGGACCTGCCGGTGGAAGAAGCCGGACGCCTGAACGACCCGGTGCTGCGCGAGAACTTCATTACCCGCGTCTTCGCCTACAGCGCGTGGCAGCACCTGCTCGAACAGGGTCTGAGCCGGCGCGCCCTCACCGAGTTTCATTCGCGCTACAAATACCTGCTGATGGCCCACAACCCGGTGCAATACAAAGCGCTCGGCAAACTGTTGGGCAACATGGCGAACAACGACCCTGCCGAACTCGGTCCGCGCTACTTCAGCGAGCTGATGCAGGCGTTGAAAAAATGCGCCACACGCGGCACCCACAGCAACGTTCTGCTGCACATCAGCGGTTACCTGAAACAGGCAATCAGTGCCGATGAAAAACAGGAAGTGCAACACATCATCGGCCAGTACCGCCTCGGCATCGTGCCGCTGGTGGTCCCGCTGACGCTGCTCAAGCATCACTTCCGCCTCCATCCGGATCCGTACATTGCGCAGCAGGTTTACCTGCAACCGCATCCGGAAAACCTCAGCCTGCGAAACGCCATTTAATGAACGATAAACCCGACACCAGCGCCCAGGAAGACCTCGGCGCCGACTTCAAGAAAGCCCTTGATGAGGGCTGGTTGCCGATTCGCGAGGTGGCGCGGCAGACCGGCGTCAACGCGATCACCCTGCGGGCATGGGAGCGCCGTTACGGGCTGGTCGTGCCGCAGCGCACGCCCAAAGGCCATCGACTGTACAGCGCCGAGCATGTGCAACGGATTCTGACCATCCTCACCTGGCTTAACCGTGGCGTCGCCGTCAGCCAGGTCAAGCCGCTGCTCGACACCGCGCCAGCGTCCGGCGAAGTCGTGGAAAACGATTGGCACCTGCTGCGCCAGACCCTGCTGAACGCCGTCACCCGCCTTAACGAACGTACCCTCGATGACAGCGTCAATCAGGCGATGGCGCTGTACCCGCCGCGCACCCTGTGCGAGCAATTGCTGATGCCACTGCTGGCCGAACTCGAACAACGCTGGCAGGGACAGTTCGGTGCGCAGATGGAGCGCACATTCTTTTATTCCTGGTTACGCAGCAAATTCGGCGCACGCATCTACCATAACAACCGTCAGTTGCATTCCGCACCGTTGCTCTTGATCAACCAATCAGACCTGCACATGGAACCTCATCTGTGGCTATGCGCGTGGCTGATCAGCAGTACCGATTGCCCGGTGCAAGTATTTGACTGGCCGCTGCCGCCCGGCGAACTGGCCTTGAGTGTCGATCACCTGCAGGCCCGTGGCGTGCTGCTGTACTCCAGCAAAGCGATGAACCTGGCGCAGTTGCCAAAGCTGTTGAATGGCATTAATTGCACAACAATGATCGCCGGACCAACGGTATGCATCCACCACGCCGAGTTGTCCGTAAAAACCACCGAGATCGCTGATTTGTACCTGGCCGAAGATCCGTTATCGGCACACCAGGCACTGCTTCAGCGTGGGCTGATTTAATGCGTTTGCGAGAAACATCATGCAACTGATCTGGCTGCGCAGCGACTTGCGCCAACATGACAATACCGCCCTCGCGGCCGCCGCAGCCCGCGGCCCGACGGTGGCCGTTTATCTGTTGAGCCCACAGCAGTGGCAGGAACATGACGACGCGCCGTGCAAGGTCGACTTCTGGCTGCGCAACCTGAGCGAACTGAGCGACAGCCTCGGCAAACTGAATATTCCCTTACTGATCCGTACGGCCGGGCATTGGCATCAGGCCCCGGCGCAGTTGCTCAAGCTCTGCCGGGAACTCAAGGTCGAGGCGGTGCACGTCAACGAGGAATACGGCATCCACGAAAGCCGTCGCGATGCCGCCGTGGCCGAAGTGCTGAAGGCCGAAGGAATCGAATTTCACAGTTACCTCGACCAGTTGCTGTTCCAGCCGGGCACGGTCCTGACCCGCACCGGCACCTACTTTCAGGTGTTCAGCCAGTTCCGCAAGGTCTGCTATGAACGGTTGCACCGCTCGGTGCCGGCGCTGGTCAAGACACCCGGCAAACAGGCCGCGCAGGCGATCCACAGCGATCCGGTGCCGGCCGCCATAAAAGGTTTCGAAACACCGAGCGAGGCCTTGATCGCCCTGTGGCCCGCCGGCGAACAAGAAGCCCGGCGGCGCCTCGACACCTTCGCTGACGCACAAATCGATTACTACCAAAGCGAACGCGACTTCCCGGCAAAACCCGGCACCAGTCAACT
>NZ_QAIU01000080.1:0-7339 GCF_003061205.1 Pseudomonas sp. HMWF006 | reverse complement strand
CTGCCGGAGTGATTTCGCCGCGCCAATGCCTGCACGCCGCCCTGCAAAGCAATCAGGGCGAGTTCGACAGCGGCAAGGTCGGTGCCGTCACCTGGATCAACGAGCTGCTGTGGCGCGAGTTCTACAAACACATCCTGGTCGGCTATCCACGGGTGTCGCGCCATCGTGCCTTCCGCCCGGAAACCGAAGCCCTCGCATGGCGCCATGCACCGGACGAACTCGCCGCCTGGCAACAAGCGCGTACCGGCTTGCCGATCATTGATGCCGCCATGCGCCAGCTGCTCGAAACCGGCTGGATGCACAATCGCCTGCGCATGGTGGTGGCGATGTTCCTGACCAAAAATCTGCTGATCGACTGGCGCGAAGGCGAACGTTTTTTCATGCGTCATCTGATCGATGGCGATCTGGCAGCGAACAACGGTGGCTGGCAATGGAGTGCTTCGACCGGTACCGATTCGGCGCCGTATTTCCGCATTTTCAACCCGTTGAGCCAGTCGGAAAAATTCGACAGCGAAGGCCTGTTCATCAAGCACTGGCTGCCTGAACTGGCCCGGTTGAATAAAAAAGAAATACATAATCCGGCCAATCTCGGCGGGCTGTTCGGCGTAGCGGACTACCCTTCGCCCATCGTCAACCTCAGCGCCTCCCGCGATCGCGCATTGGCCGCGTTCAAGAGCCTGCCTTCGCGCTCGACAGGAGCAGGTGATGAGTGAATTCCTGCACGGTTTTGCCCGGCAATTCGCGCAGTTGAATAAAGACAACCTGCACCGCCTGGGCGAGCTGTACAGCGATGACATTCACTTCACCGACCCGTTGCACGAAGTACAGGGACTGGTGCAATTGCGAGATTACTTTCGCGAGCTGTACAGCAATGTCAGCGAGCTGCGGTTCGACTTTCATGGTTTCGACCCGATCGGCGACGGCGAAGGCTACTTGCGTTGGGTCATGAGTTATCGCCATCCGCGACTGGCGGGGGGCCAGGTGATTCGTGTCAGCGGCTGTTCGCATCTGCTCTGGCACGACAAGGTTTATCGCCACCGGGATTATTTCGATGCCGGTGCGCTGTTGTATGAACATTTACCCGTATTGGGCCAACTGATCAGGTGGCTAAAAAGGAGAATGGGATGAGTCGTACCCTCGCCCGGCGTTATTGGCTGACCGGTGCCAGCAGTGGCATCGGCGCAGCACTCGCCGAAGAGATCCTGAAAACCGGTGCGCATCTGGCCGTCAGTGCGCGTCAGGTGGCGCCACTGAAAGTGTTGGCGCAGCGTTATCCAGGGCAAGTGCTGGTGGTCGCGGGCGATTTGACCAACAGTCAGGTAGTGCGCGAGATCGGCGAACAGATCAGCGCCGAATGGGGCCCACTGGACACCGTGATTCTCAACGCCGGCACCTGTGAATATGTCGATGCAAAGCAGTTCGACGCCTCCATCGTCGAGCACGTGGTGCGTACCAATCTGCTCGCCAGCAGTTACTGCATCGAAGCCGCCCTGCCGCTGTTGCGCAAAGGCACCGCACCGCATCTGGTCGGGGTCGCAAGTTCGGTGACGTATCTACCGTTGCCCAGAGCCGAAGCCTACGGCGCATCGAAAGCCGGGCTGCGTTACCTGTTCGAATCGCTGCGCATTGATCTGGCGGATGAAGGCATTGAAGTCACCGTGGTCAGCCCCGGTTTCGTCGAGACCCCGCTGACCGCCAAAAACGATTTCCCGATGCCCCTCAGCTGGCCTGTGGATAAAGCCGCACGTCACATCTTCGCCAGGCTCAAGGACCGGCCGCTGGAAATCGCTTTTCCGGCGCTGTTCATGGCCGCCTTGTGGCCGTTGTCGAAACTGCCGGCCCGTGTGCAGTTGGCGATTGGCAAGCGCATGGTGCGCAAGTCGCCTCCGCTGACGGATCCAACATGAAGATCGCTATCGTCGGCAGCGGGATCGCCGGGCTCACCTGCGCGTACCTGCTCGATCGTCGACATGACGTCACGGTGTTCGAGGCCAGCGACTGGGTCGGTGGTCACACGCACACGGTGCCGGTCACGGTCGACGGACGCCAGTACGCGGTGGATACCGGGTTCATCGTGTTCAACGACTGGACGTATCCGAATTTCATTCGCCTGCTCGACCAGCTCGGCGTGGCGAGCAAAGCGACCGAGATGAGTTTCTCGGTGAGCGATCCGGACACTGGCCTGGAATACAACGGCAACAACCTCAACAGTCTGTTCGCCCAGCGCAGCAATCTCTGGTCACCGGGGTTCTGGGGCATGTTGCGCGACATACTGCGCTTCAATAAAGAGGCCCAGCGCGACCTCGCCGAACGGCGCATCGCCAGCGACATGACGCTCGACGACTACCTCAAGGCCGGCGGGTATGGCGAGCGCTTCATCCTGCATTACATCGTGCCGATGGGCGCGGCGATCTGGTCGATGCCGATGGCCGAGATGCTCAAGTTTCCGCTGCAATTCTTCGTACGGTTCTTCAAGAACCATGGCCTGCTGTCGGTCAGCAATCGTCCGCAATGGCGGGTCATCGAAGGGGGTTCCAGCGCGTACATCGCGCCGTTGACGGAATCGTTCAAAGACAACATTCGCCTGAACTGTGGAGTGACCCGCGTCGAGCGCGACGAACATGGTGTGTTTATCCACAGCCCGGCAGGCATCGAACACTTCGACAAAGTCGTGTTCGCCTGTCACAGCGATCAGGCCCTGCAACTGCTCGCCAGCCCGAGCGCTGCCGAACGGTCGATCCTCGGCGCCCTGCCCTATGCCGACAATGAAGTGGTGCTGCACACCGACACCGGCCTGCTGCCCACGCGCAAACTGGCCTGGGCGAGCTGGAACTATCGCCTCGGCGGCGCCGGTCACACCCAGGCCGCCGTGACCTACGACATGAACATCCTGCAAGGTATTCAGAGCGACACGACGTTCTGCGTCAGCCTGAATCAGAGCGCCGGCATCTCCCCGGACAAAATCCTGGCGCGCTTCACCTACGCCCACCCGCAATACAGCCTCGCCGCCGTGGCGGCACAACAACGCTGGAGCGAACTGGACGGGGTCGCGCACACCCATTATTGCGGCGCCTATTGGGCCAACGGCTTCCATGAAGACGGCGTGGTCAGCGCATTGCGCGTGGCTGCGGCGTTCGGGGAGACCTTATGAACAGTGCCCTTTACAGCGGCTGGATCGGCCATCGGCGCTTCGCACCGCGCCGGCATGAGTTCCGCTACAAGATCGGTTTGCTCTACCTCGACCTGAGCGAACAGGACGAAGTGTTTGCGCTGTCGCCACTGGCGGGACGGAGCAGGTTTGCGCCCTTTTCCTTCCGCGAAACCGATTACCTCAAAACCTTCACCCAGCGCGGTGTGCGGTTGATCGACGCGGTGCGTCAGCAGGTCGCCGCTGCCATCGGCCATGCCCCGCAAGGGTCGGTCTGCCTGCTGACGCAACCCCGCAGTTGGGGCTTGTCGTTCAATCCGGTGAGTTTCTTTTATTGCCATGAGGCTGACGGACAACTGGCGGCGATTGTCTGTGAAGTCACCAACACCCCGTGGCGTGAACGCTATCACTATGTATTGCCGGCCCGCGCACCGGTCGACCTGTTGGACTTTCATCAACACTTCGCCGTGGCCAAGGCGTTTCATGTGTCGCCGTTTCTGCCGCGCGACCTCGAATACCGCATGAGTTTCAGCCCCGCCGCACAAACCCTTGGTGTGCACATGGCTGACTGGCAGGGCGAACACAAACTGTTCGACGCCACCCTCAACCTGCAACGCGAGCCTCTCGACCGCCGCAGCCTGCACCGTTACCTGCGGCGTTTTCCGTGGATGACCGCGAAAACGGCCCTGGCGATTTATTGGCAAGCACTGCGCCTGCTGTGCAAACGCGCGCCCCTTTTCGCTCATCAGGCTGCCGACGGCAGCTTTCAAACCGCCACTGTCCCTCCCAGGAAACATCACCATGAAATCCTCTAGCCTGTCGGTCAGCCGGTTCAGCCCCCACAGCCTGACCGGATCGCTATTGCGCCGTGGCGTGTTGCGCCAACTGGCCCAGCTCAAACACGGGCAACTGCGGGTCATCGAGGAAGGCGAGCACCTGACGTTCGGGACGCCGGGCAGTCCGGTGCTCGGGGAAATCCACGTCAACGATCCGGCCGTGTGGGGCATGGTGGCCGGCAATGGTTCAATCGGTGCCGGCGAGGCGTTTATCCACGGCTACTGGAGTTCGCCAGACCTGACGGCAGTGGTACGGGTGTTCGTCAGCAACCTTGATGTGCTCGACGCGATGGAGGGTGGCCTGGCGCGCCTCGGCCGTCCGCTGGTGCAGGGCTTGCACTGGCTCAATCGCAACACGCGCAAGGGCTCGCAGCGAAACATTGCCGCGCACTACGACCTGGGCAACGAGCTGTTCGAGCAGTTTCTTGATCCGACCATGATGTACTCGGCCGCACAATTCCTCTCGCCCGAAGACAGCCTGGAACAGGCACAACTGAACAAACTGGAGCGGATCTGCCAGAAACTCGCGCTCAAACCCACTGACCATCTGCTGGAGATCGGCACCGGTTGGGGCAGCATGGCGCTCTACGCGGCGCAGCATTATGGCTGCCGCGTAACCACCACCACGCTGTCCAAAGAGCAGTACGCGTTTACCGCACGACGCATCGAACAGCTCGGCTTGCAGGAACGCGTCACCCTGTTGCTCAAGGACTATCGCGACCTCACCGGCGAGTACGACAAACTGGTGTCGATCGAGATGATCGAAGCCGTCGGCCATCGCTTTTTGCCGACCTACTTCAAGCAGTGCGCACAGCTGCTTAAAAGCAACGGCCTGATGCTGTTGCAGGCGATCACCATCCGCGATCAGCGCTATGAACAGGCCAAACGCGGAGTCGATTTCATCCAGCGTTACATCTTCCCGGGCGGCGCCCTGCCCTGTGTGCAGAAAATGCTCGAAGTGGTCAGCCGCGACACCGACATGAACCTGCTGCACATGGAAGATTTCGGCCTGCACTACGCACGCACCCTGCGTATGTGGCACGAAAACTTTCGCCACGCCCACGGGCGCCTGAGCGAGTTGGGCTACGACGATTACTTCCTGCGGTTGTGGGAGTTCTACCTGTGTTACTGCGAGGGCGGCTTCCTCGAGCGCACCATCGGCACCGCGCAATTGTTGCTGGCCAAACCGGCGGCGATGCCGATGCCACTGCTCGGTCGCTTCGATGCTTGAGCGGCTGGCTAATGCGCTGCTGTTCCAGATCGGCTGGCTGGCCTGCGTGCTCGGCGGCAACAGTTTGTGGTTGCTGCTGGCGCTGGCCGTGCTGGTGATTCATCTGCGCTGGATCAGCAGTTGGGTGGAGGAAGGCCGGCTGATTCTGAGCGTGGTGATTGTCGGCACGGCGGTGGACAGCGTGTTGCGCGGTTTGAACGTATTCGAGTTTCAGGATCTTTCACCGCTGATTCCACTGTGGCTGATGCTGCTCTGGGCCCTGCTGGCCACCACCCTGCGCCATTGCCTTGCATGGAGCGCACGGCCCTGGTGGCTGGCGAGCATGCTCGGCGCCGTCGGCGGCGGCTTGTCGTATTACGCCGGCGGAAGGCTGGCCGGCGTGCAATTCCCCTATGGCGAGATACCGACCCTGATCGGCATCGGCCTGCTCTGGGCGCTGCTGTTTCCGCTGCTGCATGCGATGGCCCGACGGTTGAGCCACTGAGCGTCTGTCAGAGCGTTCACACACGCATCGGTCACTGCCTTACACTGCCGCCATGAAAACCATTCCCCACCGGCAAATCGTCGAACCTGCGGTCACGTGCTCGACCTGCGCGGCCTGCTGCTGTCAGCTGGAAGTGATGCTGATCACCGACACTGGCGTGCCCGAGCGCTTTATTGATACCGATGACTGGGGCGGAGAAGTGATGCTGCGTCTGGACGACGGCTGGTGTGCAGCGCTGGATCGCAACACCATGATGTGCACGATCTACGAGAAGCGCCCGCTGATCTGTCGCGAGTTCGAAATGGGCGCGCCTGAATGCATCGAAGAGCGCAAAGGTATTGCCACGGTGTATCGCTAACGTCGAAACCATCCCAAAACAAATGTAGGAGTGAGTAGCGCAGTGTCAGTCAACATTGGTCTGACTGACACTGCGCTACTCACTCCTACAGGGATTAGATGTAGCCGTTACAGCGGCATCGTGTAATGCAGCGAGTAACTTTCTACCCCATCGTTATTGCTGGAAAGGCCGGCGTTGGAATAGTGCGTTGCACGAATCCCGACTTCATGCCCGCCATTGAAACGCAGACCAAAACCGAAACGGTCTTCGAACTGGAAAGAGCCGCCGATATTGTTGGATTCGTATTTAGTGTTGGAAAACGCCGCCACGCCAATACCCGCCTCGACATACGGTTTGACCGACTGGCCGGCAAACTCGTAAACGAACACCGGCGAGAACGACAGGCTGTTGTTGCTGGAGGTCTTGTCACCTTCCCAGTAGGTGTAGGCGCCGCTCCAGTAACCGGTCAGGCGACCGACGTCGCTCTGCAGCCAGCTCTTGTCCCAGTCGAAATTCATCCCCAGGCGATAAGTCATGGTCGAATCGCTTGTTGCACCGACGGCGAACTCGACGCCAGCAGCCTGTGCGGTAATGCTTTGCCCCATCAGTGCGGCCGCAATCGCGGCCAAGCAGAATAGTCGCTTCACTTTGAAACTTCCTTTTCCGGAACGATCGTTTGGTTTTCTAGTTGCATCACCGCTATAGAAGCCAGGGCCTACGCAGAAGTTCAGCTGTTTTTTTAGTTATTTCACACTATTTTTACAAGCTGAAGTTTTGCACATCGCCGGCTGTTTGCCCCAACAACGGCAAAATACTTTTGAAGTACTGCGGATCGGCACTGGTCCAGAATCTGACCGCCCGGTTCGGGCCCTCGGCAAGCAGATCGCGCTCGGCCAATAACCGCCGAAGTTGTCGCGCCACCGCCGCGCCGGTGTCGATCAGGCTGATGTCCGCCGGAATCATCGACTTGAGCATCGGCTTGAGAAAAGGATAGTGGGTGCAGCCGAGAATGATCGTGTCACAACCATTGGCCAGCAGCGGTTCGACGTAGCCTTGCAACATCTGCCGCAACTCGGGGCTGTGCAGGTCGCCGCTTTCGATCAGCTCGACCAGACCGGGGCATGGCTGGGTAATGACGCGCACATCCGTGGCGAAACGATCAAGCAAAGCGGCGAATTTTGCGCTCTGCAAAGTGCCGGTGGTGGCGAGTACGCCGACCACGCCGCTGCGGGTGGCCGCCGCTGCCGGCTTGACCGCAGGCTCCATGCCGACCATCGGCCAGTCGGGGAAGTCGCGGCGCAAT
>NZ_QAIU01000642.1:0-9016 GCF_003061205.1 Pseudomonas sp. HMWF006 | reverse complement strand
GCGCAGCGGCCCTGAGAAGGTGGGTTGCGATCCACCTGATTCACCGAGGTGGGGGATATAGGGGGCGCTGCGCACCCCAACGGGGATAAATCCCCTCGCCACAGGGTTTCAGTCAGAACAGAAATTTCGGATAACACCAACAAGAGGTTCCATGCCCAACCGCCCGCCTCTCGACGCCATCACCGCACGCTGGTTGCCGTGGGTCGTCGCCATTGCATTCTTCATGCAGTCCCTCGACGGGACCATCCTCAACACCGCCCTGCCGGCCATGGCCAGGGATCTGGCCGAAGACCCCTTGCGCATGCAAGGCGTGATCATCGCCTACATGCTCACCGTGGCCCTGCTGATACCGGCCTCAGGCTGGATCGCCGACCGCTTCGGCACCAAGAAGATCTTCTTCGGCGCGATTCTGCTATTCAGTTTCGGCTCACTGCTCTGCGCGCTG
This sequence comes from Pseudomonas sp. HMWF006, assembly GCF_003061205.1. Lineage (NCBI taxonomy): Bacteria > Pseudomonadati > Pseudomonadota > Gammaproteobacteria > Pseudomonadales > Pseudomonadaceae > Pseudomonas > Pseudomonas sp. HMWF006. The sequence continues at coordinate 8,571 of NZ_QAIU01000642.1, read as the reverse complement.
TCGAGCAGCCTGAGCATGCTGATTGGCGCGCGGGTCATTCAGGGCCTGGGCGGTGCGCTGATGCTGCCGGTCGGACGCCTGGTGGTGCTGCGCGCCTATCCACGCTCGGAACTGGTGCGGATCATGGGCTTCATCACCATTCCCGGCCTGCTCGGCCCGTTGATCGGGCCGACCATGGGCGGCTGGATGGTGCAGTACCTGACGTGGCACTGGATCTTCCTGATTAACCTGCCGGTCGGCGTCATCGGTTGTTACGCGGTGTGGAAGTTCATTCCCGACCTGCGCGGCAGCGAGCGCACACGGTTTGATAGTTTCGGTTTCCTGCTGTTCGGCGCGGCGATGATCCTCATCACCATCGCCATGGAAGGCCTTGGCGAATTGCACCTGCCGCACTTGCGGGTGATGCTGCTGCTGTTTGCCGGTCTGGCCTGTCTGGCGGCGTACTGGCTGCGCGCCGGGCACGTGGAAAATCCGCTGTTCGCCCCGTCGCTGTTCAAGACCCGCACCTTTGCCGTCGGCATTCTCGGCAACCTGTTCGCCCGACTGGGCAGCGGTGCCCTGCCGTTTCTGGTGCCGTTGCTGCTGCAAGTGGCGCTGGGTTATTCGCCGTCCCAGGCCGGGATGAGCATGTTGCCGCTGGCCGCTGCGGCGATGTTTGCCAAGTGGATGGCACGCCCGCTGATCGAACGCCTCGGCTACCGCATCGTGCTCACCGGCAACACCCTGGCACTGGGGATCATGCTGGCGAGCATGGGCCTGGTCAGCGAGCAGACGCCGTACTGGCTGCTGCTGTGCCTGCTGGCCGTGCTTGGCGCGATCAACTCGCTGCAATTCACTGCAATGAACACCGTGACCCTGATCGACCTCGACGACGCCAGCGCCAGCAGCGGCAACAGTTTGCTGTCGGTGGTGGCGCAATTGTCGTTGAGTCTGGGGGTGGCGTGCGCCGGTGCGTTGCTCGGTGGCTTTACGGCAGAGATCGGCAACGATGGCGTGGAAACCGTGCTCGGCGCGTTCCAGCTGACCTTCGTCACCGTCGGGATCATGGCGATGCTCGCCGCGACGATTTTCTCGCAACTGTCGAAAGAAGACGGCCGGCGGGCCAAGCGTCCGGAAGAACACATCGAACATTAATTTGTAATGGGGACTTTTGTGGCGAGGGGATGTATCCCCGCTGGGTTGCGCAGCAGCCCCAAGAAGGTTGGATGCGATCAGCCTGATGTTCCGAGGTGGCGGGTATAGGGGGCGCTGCGCACCCCAGCGGGGATAAATCCCCTCGCCACAAGGAATGCTGCTTGCCACTGGGTTTGATGTGCATTGCACACTGTTCGTCCAGAACTTTCGAAGAAAGTGGCACGGGGCTGCTACACTGCGCGACATTTTGTTTTGCAGGCCAGTCCCGTGACCACCATCGCCACCGCTTTTAATACTCTGCCGCTGTCCGCCGCCATGCTGGCTAACCTCGAATCCCTCGGTTATGCCCAGATGACGCCGATCCAGGCGCAGAGCTTGCCGGTGATCCTCAAGGGGATGGACCTGATCGCCCAGGCCAAGACCGGCAGCGGCAAGACCGCCGCGTTCGGCATTGGCCTGCTCAACCCGATCAACCCGCGTTACTTCGGTTGCCAGGCACTGGTGATCTGCCCGACCCGTGAGCTGGCCGACCAGGTCGCCAAGGAAATCCGTCGTCTGGCCCGTGCCGAAGACAACATCAAGGTCCTGACCCTGTGCGGCGGCGTGTCGTTCGGCCCGCAGATTGCTTCGCTGGAACACGGCGCGCACATCATCGTCGGCACCCCGGGGCGTATCCAGCAACACCTGCGCAAGGGTTCGCTGGTGCTCGACGGCCTGAACACGCTGATCCTCGACGAAGCCGACCGCATGCTCGACATGGGTTTCTACGACGCCATCGAAGACATCATCGAACAGACCCCGTCGCGCCGGCAGACCCTGCTGTTCTCCGCCACGTACCCGGTGGGCATCAAGCAACTGGCGTCGAAATTCATGCGTGATCCGCAAACGGTGAAAGCCGAAGCGTTCCACGACGACACGCAGATCGAACAGCGCTTCTACGAGATTTCTCCGGAAGAACGCATGAGCGCGGTGACCAAAGTCCTGCACCACTTCCGCCCGGCCTCCTGCGTGGCGTTCTGCTTTACCAAGCAGCAGGTGCAGGAAACCGTCGATCACCTGACCGCCAAAGGCATTTCCGCCGTCGGCCTGCATGGCGACCTGGAACAGCGTGATCGCGATCAGGTGCTGGCGATGTTCGCCAACCGCAGCACCTCGGTTCTGGTCGCCACCGACGTCGCCGCCCGTGGCCTGGACATCGACGCGCTGGACATGGTGATCAACGTCGAGCTGGCCCGCGACTCGGAAATCCACATTCACCGCGTTGGCCGTACCGGTCGCGCTGGCGAGAAAGGCATCGCGGTCAGCCTCGTTGCACCGTCCGAAGCCCATCGCGCGCAAGCTATCGAACAGCTGCAGAAAGCCCCGCTGAACTGGGATCAGGTGGACAACCTCAAGTCCCAGGGCGGCGCGCCATTGCAGCCACCGATGAGCACCCTGTGCATCGCCGGCGGCCGTAAAGACAAAGTGCGTCCGGGCGACATCCTCGGCGCGCTGACCGGCGACGCCGGCATCCCGGGCGCCCAGGTCGGCAAGATCGCGATCTTCGACTTCCAGTCGTATGTGGCGGTTGAGCGCACCGTGGTCATGCAGGCGCTGCAGCGTTTGAACAACGGCAAGATCAAGGGCCGTTCGCTGCGCGTGCGTGTTTTGTAAACGATCTTCCATCCGAGGAAGGTCCCTGTGGGAGCGGGCTTGCCCGCGATGACGGACTGACAGACAACATCCATGTTGAATGTGCAGGCCTCATCGCGGGCAAGCCCGCTCCCACATGGGCCGCCGGTGATTTTGAAATTTGTGTGAGGACACCGTTTTGCGCTCTACCGAAGTCGTGATCATTGGCGCTGGCGCCGCAGGGTTGATGTGTGCACTGACCGCCGCCGGGCGTGGGCGTGAAGTGTTGCTGCTCGATCATGCGAACAAGGCCGGCAAGAAAATCCTGATGTCCGGCGGTGGCCGCTGCAATTTCACCAACATGTACACCGAACCGGGCAATTTCCTCTCGCACAACCCGCATTTCTGCAAATCCGCACTGGCGCGTTACACCCAGTGGGATTTCATCGGCATGGTCGGCAAGCACGGTGTGCCGTACCACGAGAAGAAGCTCGGCCAGCTGTTCTGCGATAACAAATCCAGCGACATCCTCGGCATGCTGCTCGACGAGTGCGATCAGGTCGGCGTCGAGTTGCACCTGGACACCTCGATCCAGACCATCGAGAAGGTCGAAAACGGTTACCTGCTCGACACCACCCTCGGCCAGTTGCAGTGCCAGTCGCTGGTGATCGCCACCGGCGGACTGTCGATCCCGACACTGGGCGCCACCGGTTTCGGTTATCAGGTGGCCAAACAGTTCGGCCATGAACTGCTGCCGACCCGAGCCGGGCTGGTGCCGTTCACCATCACCGATCAGCTCAAGGAACTGTGCACCGAGCTGTCCGGCACATCGGTGGATTGCCTGGTCAGCTGCAACGACCAGAGCTTTCGCGAGAACATCCTGTTCACCCACCGTGGCCTCAGCGGCCCGGCGATTCTGCAGATCTCGTCGTTCTGGGAGCCGGGTGACACCGTGGAGATCAATCTGCTGCCGGACCACGACACGGCCGCGTGGCTGCAACAGCAAGTGGCCGAACGCCCGAACAGCGAACTGAAAACCCTGCTCGGCGAGATCTTCACCAAGAAGATGGCCAATCTGCTGGCGGACAACTGGTTCGTCTCCAAACCGATGAAGCAGTACACCCACGCCGAACTGGCGCAGATCGCCGACAAGCTGGGCAGCTGGAAAGTCGTGCCGGCCGGCACCGAAGGCTATCGCACGGCCGAGGTCACGCTGGGCGGCGTCGACACCCGCGAAGTGTCGTCCAAGACCATGGAATCACTGAAAAGCCCTGGCCTGTATTTCATCGGCGAAGTGCTCGACGTCACCGGCCACCTGGGCGGCTTCAACTTCCAGTGGGCATGGGCCTCTGGCTACGCTGCCGCGCAGTACGCCTGATCCAAATACAAAACCCTGTGGGAGCGAGCTTGCTCGCGAAGGCGGTCTTTCAGTCAACTTTGTGGTGACTGACACATCGCCTTCGCGAGCAAGCTCGCTCCCACAGTGGTTTGTGTGTATGTAAAAGGAACACTTTTTGCTGTCAGATGTGCTCGGCGCCATTGCGTCGGCGTCATTACTGGCTCAATTTAGCGGCATCGCCTCGGAAGGCCTTCGCACTTCATGTCCTCGACCTCGTTTCGTCAGTCTTTGCGGCGCCTGTGGGCGCTGGATAAATTCAGCTACAGCGTGCGGGTGTTCATCGCCCTGACCGGCAGCATGGCGCTGTGTTGGTATCAGGATGAAATGGGCCTGCTGATCCCGTTGTTCCTGGGGATCATCGCCAGCGCCCTGGCCGAGACCGACGACAGTTGGCAGGGCCGCCTCAACGCCCTGGCGGTGACGCTGGTGTGTTTCAGCATCGCCGCGCTGTCGGTGGAATTGCTCTTCCCCTACCCCGTCGTATTTGCCATCGCCCTGGCCTTGGCCAGCTTCGGCCTGACCATGCTCGGCGCCCTCGGCGAGCGCTATGGCGCGATTGCTTCGGCGACGTTGATTCTGTCCGTATACACGATGATCGGCGTCGATCAGCGCGGCGGCGCGGTCACCGATTTCTGGCACGAACCGATGCTGCTGGTGGCCGGTGCCGCGTGGTACGGCTTGCTCTCGGTGTTGTGGCAGGCGATGTTTTCCAACCAACCAGTGCAGCAGAGTCTGGCGCGGCTGTTCCGCGAACTGGGCTTTTACCTGAAGCTGAAATCATCGCTGTTCGAGCCAATCCGGCAGATGGACGTCGAAGCCCGGCGCCTGGAACTGGCACAGCAAAACGGTCGCGTCGTGGCAGCACTGAACAGCGCCAAGGAAATCATCCTGCACCGGGTCGGCAACGGTCGTCCGGGTTCGAAAGTCAGCCGCTACCTCAAGCTGTACTTCCTCGCCCAGGACATCCACGAACGCGCCAGTTCTTCGCACTATCCGTACAACGCGCTGGCCGAAGCGTTCTTCCACAGCGACGTGCTGTTCCGCTGCCAGCGCCTGCTGCGCCAGCAGGGCAAAGCCTGCCGGGCCCTGGCCGAGTCGATCCAGATGCGCCAGCCGTTCATCTACGATGCCAGCTTCGCCGAAGCCCTGAGCGACCTCGACGCCTCCCTTGAACACCTGCGTATCCAGAGCAACCCGGCGTGGCGCGGCCTGCTGCGTTCGCTGCGCGCACTGGCGGCCAACCTCGGCACCCTCGACCGCTTGCTCAGCGATGCGAGCAACCCGGATGCCCTGGCCGATGCGACCGACAGCAGCCTGCTCGACCGCTCGCCACGCAACCTCAAGGACGTTTGGGTGCGCCTGCGCACGCAACTGACGCCGACCTCTTTGCTGTTCCGCCACGCCCTGCGCCTGCCACTGGCATTGAGCATCGGCTACGGCATGGTGCACCTGATTCACCCGTCGCAAGGCTACTGGATCATCCTCACCACGCTGTTCGTCTGCCAGCCAAACTACGGCGCGACGCGACGCAAACTCGGGCAGCGGATTCTCGGCACCGCCATCGGCCTGACCGTGGCGTGGGCACTGTTCGATCTGTTCCCCAGCCCGCTGGTGCAGTCGTGCTTCGCGATCGCCGCCGGGGTGGTGTTCTTTATCAACCGCACCACCCGCTACACCCTGGCGACCGCCGCAATCACCATCATGGTGCTGTTCTGCTTCAACCAGGTTGGCGACGGCTACGGGCTGTTCCTGCCGAGGCTGTTCGATACCTTGCTCGGCAGCCTGATCGCCGGCCTGACGGTGTTCCTGTTCCTCCCGGACTGGCAGGGTCGACGCCTGAACAAGGTGCTGGCCAACACCCTGACCTGCAACAGCATCTATCTGCGCCAGATCATGCAGCAATACGCCGCCGGCAAAAGCGACGACCTCGCCTATCGCCTGGCCCGACGCAACGCGCACAACGCCGACGCGGCACTGTCGACCACGCTGGCAAACATGCTGATGGAGCCGGGGCATTTCCGCAAGGAAGCAGACGTTGGCTTCCGTTTTCTGGTGCTGTCGCACACCTTGCTCAGTTATTTGTCAGGGCTGGGTGCGCATCGCGAGACTCAGCTCCCGGCGGAAGTGCGTGAACACCTGATCGACGGCGCCGGGGTGAAGCTGGCCGCCAGCATTGATGAAATCGCCCAGGGATTGGCGAACAAGCAACCAGTGGCGATTCAAAGCGATGAAGAAGAAGCGCTGGCCAATGAGCTGGAGCAGATGCCGGACGAGATTGATGAAGGACAGCGACTGGTGCAGACGCAACTGGCGCTGATCTGCCGGCAACTGGGGCCGTTACGGACGTTGGCGGCGCACCTGATCAAGGACACCAGCGAGGTTTGAGGTGGCCGGGCGGGCCCTTTCGCGAGCAAGCTCGCTCCCACAAGGTTAATTGGTGAACCACCGTTTTGTGGTCAACCTTAACCACTGTGGGAGCGAGCTTGCTCGCGAAGGCGTCAGCACAGGCACCACGATTCCTGGATTCTCACATCCCATGCTGCCTCAACAACTTGTCATAACTGCCATCCGCCTTCATCGCCGCAATCGCCTTATCAAACCCGGCCACAATCTGCTCATGCTGCGGATTCTTCAGGCTCACCAGAATATGCAGGCTGTTCTCGCTCAACGGCTTGGGCAGAAACTCCAAGGCGTTGCGCACTTTCGGTGATTCGCGGGCCAGGTAATAGCGCGCGACGTACTCGTCTTCCAGCGTCAGTTTGACCCGATCCGCCGCGAGCATGCGCACGGCCATGGCGAAGTTATGCACAGGGACTTTCTGCAGCGCCGTGTCGGCGTCGAACGGCGCCGAATAGGCGTAACCACGCACCACCGCAATCGGATACGTGTGCAGTTGCTGCAGATTGTTGTAGTCGAGCGGCGTGTCTTTGCGTTTGAGAAAGCGGATACGGTTGAGCAGATACTCACCGGAGAACTGGCCGAGTTTGGTGCGCTCGTCGTTGTACCAAGCGTTGACCAGCACGTCATAACGCCCTTCGCCCACGCCCAGCAGCGCCCGCGCCCACGGCACTTGTTCATAGTCGCTGGCATAACCGGCCCGGGCCAGCGCGGTGCTGACAATGTCAGTGGCCAGACCGCCGTTGACCAGCGTGTCATCCGTAAAGGGTGGCCAGATATCAAACACCAGCCGCAGCTTTTCCGCTGCAGCGCTCTGGCCCAGCAAGAGCAATCCGACCAGAGCAACGGCTCGATGCAGTCGCGGCATGCTTGAAAATCCTTAGCGGGCGGGCTGCCCGACGTGTTTTTCAGTCAAAACCCCAAGGCCCCGTACCGGCGAAACCCAGGCCCTAACATTAGCTCATTGAAGCCAGTGCACAGCGCTCACCAGCAGATTACACAAAGAAGACAAGGCTGCGAGAAAGGAATGATGGCATTTTGACCTTTGTCACAGACTCTTACGCCATACAGACATCTTTGGCGCGTGCGCTTAGTATCGGGCGACACGTTCAAGGAATCGGCAAATGACTATCGAGTGGATCTGCAAACATCACAGCGACCTGGGTAAAGAGCAGCTGTACGCGCTTCTGAAATTGCGCTCGGAAGTGTTCGTGGTCGAACAGAAATGTGCGTATCCGGATCTCGATGGTCAGGATCTGGAGGGCGACACCTACCATTTGATGGGTTGGGACAATGATCAGTTGGTGGCGTACCTGCGCCTGCTGGACCCGGAATCCCAGGGCGGTGACGTGGTGATCGGCCGCGTGGTCACGGCGCCGCAGGGGCGCGGCAAAGGGCTCGGCCACGAAATGATGGAACAGGCGCTGAAACAGGCCGAGAAGCATTGGCCACAGGTGCCGATCTACCTGTCGGCACAGGCGCATTTGCAGGGGTATTACGGCAAGTACGGCTTTGTGGTGGCGGGTGAGGAGTATCTGGAAGATGACATTCCGCATATCGGGATGCGTCGTTCCTGAACAGCCCTCACCCTAGCCCTCTCCCAGAGGGAGAGGGGACTGACCTTATTGTCTTGCGTCAGACATCGACCTGAAAAACCACGTCGATTATGGATTCACAGCGACAATTTCAGGTCGGCGTACCTCTCCAATATCCCCCAATCGGTCCCCTATCCCTCCGGGAGAGGGGACTGACCTTATTGTCTTGCGTCAGACATCGACCTGAAAACCGCGTCGATTATTCACAGCGACAATTTCAGGTCGGCGTACCTCTCCAATATCCCCCAATCGGTCCCCTATCCCTCCGGGAGAGGGGACTGACCTTATTGTCTTGCGTCAGACATCGACCTGAAAAACCACGTCGATTATGGATTCACAGCGACAATTTCAGGTCGGCGTACCTCTCCAACATTCCCCAATCGGCCCCCTATCCCTCCGGGAGAGGGGACTGACCTTATTGTCTTGCGTCAGACA
>NZ_QAIU01000079.1:0-2022 GCF_003061205.1 Pseudomonas sp. HMWF006 | reverse complement strand
TCGAACGTTGCCGCACCGCTGGCAACGTCCTGAATGTCGATGGCGTTCAGTGGAACGATGGCAACCTGAGGTTCACGTTTTACGATTTCAGTAGTCATGACAGCATCTCACCCGGCAACAAGGCCTGGGCTTTGCGGACAAAAATTGAAGACCTCAACGAGCGGGCGACAGCGAGCCGCCTCTCAGAGGTGCGGATCAAAGTGAAAAAACGGGATTAGCTGACGACCGCGCCTTTCGGGCCACTGGCGATCAGTGCGGCCCCGCAGGCGGTTTTCATGCCGTCCAGTGCGATGGGTGTGCCATCGACGGTGTAAGTGCTGCTGCCCTCGGCAATCGGGAAAACCCCTTTGCACAGCGGGCAGCTGACCTTGTGACCGACCCCGGCAATCGGCTTGCCGTTGAGGTCGGTGCGGGAGAAGGCTTCGAGGACCTTGCCACCGTGCGTGGTGGAGTCGCCCAAGCGAATTGCGTCTTTCATTACGTCATTCCTTTGACCGAGGGTGGCTGGCTCGGCGAGCTACCCTGTCTTTCCTGCCTGCGTTCAGCACGCGTTAGTGCCGATTTGATATCAAAATCCGTGCCAGCCACTATATGGCCATTACGCTGTAAGGGTTTGCGTCCTGTGCCTTAGAGATAAATCGTTTTTTGCTGTGGGAAACCGTCTCAAAGTGCGCAAGAAGTTGCGCAGTGCTGCGCAACTTCTTGCGCACTCGGCTACAGGGGCCGTGTAACAAGGGCTACAGGCGAGTGGCGGGCGTTTTTTCGAAGACAGGTGCGCAACAAGTTGCGCAGTTGGGCGGCTGATCGATTTCTGACAAAACGATGTTGATTGCACTGACTTCATCGCGAACAGGCGAAGGCCGGCAGTGGATCTTCAGCAGGTTCAAGGTCTGTTTCGGAGTATCCTGCGCGTTCTGAATACGGACGCTTTTTCCATGCTGGTGATTTCCAACAACGTGCATCTGCCGGATGCCGAGATCGAACTGACAGCCATCCGCGCCCAGGGCGCCGGTGGGCAGAACGTCAACAAGGTCTCCAGTGCCGTGCACCTGCGCTTCGACATTCCGGCCTCGTCCCTGCCCGAGTTCTACAAGGAGCGGTTGCTGGCGCTGCGCGACAGTCGCATCACCAGCGATGGCGTGTTGATCATCAAGGCCCAGCAATACCGCACGCAGGAAGCCAACCGCGCCGATGCGCTGGAGCGTCTGGTCGAGCTGATTCTCAGCGCGACCAAAGTCGAAAAGAAGCGCCGTCCAACCAAGCCGACCCTCGGTTCAAAAAAGCGTCGACTCGAATCGAAAACCAAGCGCGGCAGTATCAAGGCCGGACGCGGCAAGGTGGATTTTTAGTCTTCGCGGTACTTCGCCGTGTGTTTGTACAAATACACGCTAAGCGCCAATCCACTTAGCGAGGCGAGGGCGGCGAAGAGGAAGATCGAGGCAAAACCGAATCCCGCCGCAATCGCCCCGGCCAATGGCCCGGTGATCCCCAGCGACAAGTCGATGAACAGCGAATACGCGCCAACCGCTGCGCCGCGACTGGAGGCCGGCACCGGATTTACTGCTTCCACACCCAGCGCCGGGAATACCAGCGAGAAACCGAAACCGCTCAGTGCCGCGCCGGCCAGCGCCCAATGCGCGTCCGGCGCCAGCCACAACAGCAGCAGCCCCAGGGTTTCTACCGACAGGCAGGCGATCGCTACGCGAAAGCCGCCGAGGCGATTGATCAGGTTGCCGAACAGCAGGCGCGCACCGATGAAGCTGGCGCCGAACAGGCTCAGGCACAGCACCGCGTTGTCCCAATGCTGTGTCGCGTAATACAGGGTGATGAAGGTGGCGATGGTGCCAAAGCCGATCGAGCCCAGCGCCAGTCCGCAACCGTGGGGGAAGACGCGGCCGAGCACGTGCATGAACGGCAGACGTTCGCCGGCGACAATCGGCGCGGCGGTTTTCGGCCACGCCAGCAGCAAGCCCAGTGCTGCCAGCAGAATGATGCTGACGCCCATGCTCCACAGCCCCAACT
>NZ_QAIU01000641.1:0-1092 GCF_003061205.1 Pseudomonas sp. HMWF006 | reverse complement strand
GAGAGGGCGCCGATCTCTGGCGTTTTCAAAACCGGAGTTCGACGCGGTATTGCAAGTCGGTGTATTTCTCGAAAACACTCCGGTCAGTCCCCTCTCCCTCCGGGAGAGGGTTAGGGTGAGGGGCTTTTGAAGGCGTTAATGGATAATCCAGCTCAGTAACCACAACCCCAGCAGCAACCAGATGATCCCGGCAATGATCGACGCATTCATGAACGCACGGATCGCTGACCACAACAGCATCAAGCCGACAATCAGCGCGAGGATGCTGATGATCGAGGTGTCCATGCCCAGCGTCCTGGCCAGCCCATCGACGAAATTGCCGCCGGCGTTGCTCAGAATGTTGAACAAGCCGCTGAGCCCATCGACGATGAAGCGGATGATCGAGCCGAGTGCCTGGCCGAGCCATTCGAAAAAGCTTTCTACCTGCATGTGTGCATCCTGATGAAAAGAGCTGAGCCTTGGGCCGCAGCGGAGGTGGCCGAGTTCCCTGCAACTATAGAGGGTTTGCCTAAAGCCCGCTCCCACCAAAAGCGCAGCGCGCCGCTTGCCTTCAGGACGTATCCCCCCGAAGCTATACGCCTTCAGGAGAGCCCGATGAACCTTGTTGAATTGACCGAACGCCTGCACGCCATTCGCGACCGTAATGACTGGCGACCATTTCACAGCCCGAAAAACCTCGCCATGGCCGCCAGCGTCGAGATGTCCGAACTGGTGGAGATTTTCCAGTGGCTGAGCGAAGACCAGTCGCGCCAGTTGCCGGCGGAAACACTGGCGCATGCCGGGCAGGAAGTCGGCGATATCGTCCTGTATTTGTTATTGCTCTGCAGTGAACTGGGCCTGGACATGAACGAAGTGGTGCGCGCCAAGCTCGCCGACAGCGAACGGCGGTTCAGCTGATGAGCGACCGGCATTTCGATCAGTTGGCGACGCGGTTCGCCGAGAAAATCTACGGCGGCGCCAAAGGCGCGATTCGCCTCGCGGTGTTGCAGGCCGACCTCGCTGAAGCGCTGCCGGATCGGCCGCTGCGGGTGCTCGATATCGGTGGCGGCCTCGGCCACATGTCATTGTGGCTGGCCGAACGCGGGCATGACG
>NZ_QAIU01000078.1:0-4365 GCF_003061205.1 Pseudomonas sp. HMWF006 | reverse complement strand
CCGCCATGAAACGATGTGGCGGTAAATGTAGCCGCCATCATGGTTGTCGTGCGCCTTAAGCTGTTCGGGTCGCCAAACCCGGTGCTGAACATTCAGCATCGGGTGAGCTTAGAAACCTGGGCTTTTCGGCGCAATCGGACGGCGGTGGTGCAAGTTGTAGGACGTTGCCGGGATGGTTGAAGGGCTGAAGATCAAAAGATCGCAGCCTTCGGCAGCTCCTACAGGGGGAGTGGATTATTCAGCCGGCGGTGTCAGCTTCGCTTCCATCTCAGCCACCTTCGCTTCAAGGCTTTCGAGGCGGGCACGAGTGCGCGCCAACACAACCATCTGACTATCAAACTCTTCACGGCTCACCAGATCGAGTTTGCTGAAGGCGCTCTGCAGCAGCATCTTGAACTGGCTTTCGATTTCGGCTTTCGGCAGCGGGGTGTCGCCGCTGAACAGGCGGGAGGCGGTGCCGCTCAGGGCGTCGAGGAAGTCTTTGGGCGCGAGCATGGGGAATGTCCTGAAAACAATGGCGGGCAGTGTATCACGCAGTGTCTATAGTCAATCCCGTGGTCAGGGATGCACGCTTTTCGCGCAAGGGGACGGACGGCGACGCACCGTTGTTGTGCGTATCCACAAGGCCTTTTGCACGGGATGGCTTGCGGCAGCGGCCAAGGGATTGAAATCAGAGGTTTTTGGCGAGATGGCAAGGTTTCTGCTTAGTCACCTTCGACCCATGCACTGATGCAGTCGCTGTGACGAATGCAGTGCGGCAGACGGAGCGGGGAGTTTCGTCAGCAGCGGTTAGCTGGCGTCAGTCGGGCAGGTAAGGCCGACGATGCGTTACAAAGCCAGGCACTGCGCTTAGACTTGAGTCGGGTTTGTTTTCCTGGGGCAAGTCCACCAATTCGGGAGAGAGTTTCATGAAGCTAGTCACTGCCATCATCAAGCCGTTCAAGTTGGACGACGTGCGCGAGTCGCTGTCCGAAATCGGCGTGCAGGGCATTACCGTTACTGAAGTCAAAGGCTTCGGCCGGCAGAAGGGTCACACCGAGCTGTATCGCGGCGCGGAATATGTGGTCGATTTTCTGCCCAAGGTGAAAATCGACGTGGCCATCGACGACAAGGATCTGGATCGGGTGATCGAGGCGATCACCAAGGCGGCCAACACCGGCAAGATCGGTGACGGCAAGATCTTCGTGGTCAATCTGGAACAGGCGATCCGCATCCGTACCGGCGAAACCGATACCGACGCGATCTAAGCGCCGCCACAAACCCCAACGCCCCAGGAGAAAACAATATGACTCTGCGTAAATTCGCAGGGCTAGGAGCCCTGTTGTCCATCGTAATGCCCAGCCTCGCTATGGCGGCAGACGAAGTGGCGGCCCCAGTCCTCAATTCTGGCGACACTGCCTGGATGCTCACCTCGACAGCCCTCGTGCTGTTCATGACCATCCCGGGCCTGGCGCTGTTCTACGGCGGCATGGTTCGCTCGAAAAACATTCTTTCCGTGATGATGCAGTGCTTCGCCATTACCGGTCTGATCAGCATCCTGTGGGTCATTTATGGCTACAGCATTGCGTTCGACACCACCGGCATGGAGCAGGGCGTCGTCAACTTCAACTCGTTCTTCGGCGGCATGGGCAAGGCGTTCCTCGCCGGTGTCACGCCTTCGAGCCTGACCGGCCCTGCGGCGTTGTTCCCTGAGGCGGTGTTCATCACCTTCCAGATGACCTTCGCGATCATCACCCCGGCGCTGATCGTCGGTGCGTTCGCTGAGCGGATGAAGTTCTCCGCGATGCTGATCTTCATGGCTATCTGGTTCACCCTGGTTTACGCGCCAATCGCGCACATGGTCTGGTCCGGCAACGGCGGTCTGATGTGGGACTGGGGCGTGCTCGACTTCGCCGGCGGCACCGTGGTGCACATCAACGCCGGTGTGGCCGGTCTGATTGCCTGTCTGGTACTGGGCAAGCGCAAAGGCTTCCCGACCACCCCGATGGCCCCGCACAACCTCGGTTACACCCTGATGGGCGCGGCCATGCTGTGGGTTGGCTGGTTCGGCTTCAACGCCGGTTCCGCCGCAGCGGCCAACGGCACCGCCGGTATGGCGATGCTGGTCACCCAGATCGCTACCGCTGCCGCCGCACTGGGCTGGATGTTCGCTGAGTGGATCACCCACGGCAAGCCAAGTGCACTGGGCATCGCCTCGGGTGTGGTGGCCGGTCTGGTAGCAATTACTCCGGCTGCTGGCACCGTGGGCCCGATGGGCGCACTGGTGATCGGTCTGGCGGCAGGCGTGGTGTGCTTCTTCTGCGCCACTACCCTGAAACGCAAACTCGGTTATGACGATTCCCTGGACGCGTTCGGCGTACACGGTATCGGCGGTATCCTCGGCGCGATCCTCACCGGCGTATTCGCTGCACCGTCGCTGGGCGGCTTCGGCACCGTGACCGACATCGCCGCGCAAGTGTGGATTCAGTGCAAAGGCGTCGGCTTCACGGTGATCTACACCGCGATCGTCACCTTCATCATCCTCAAGGTCCTGGACGCTGTGATGGGTCTGCGTGTGACCGAGGAAGAAGAGTCCGTAGGCCTCGATCTGGCACAACACAACGAACGCGGCTACAACCTGTAAGTACGCGCAGCAAAAAACTTGCCCGGCTTGCCGGGCATTTTTTTGTCTGGAGTTTGTCGCAGAGAGAGCAGCTGAAAGGATTTTTCGTACGTCTTTGGTCGTGTTTACGGCGAGCGTTTTTCTGCGGCCAATCGCTTACAACATTGCGGGAATATTAGGGCCTTTGTTTTTTCCCAGAGCGCGCTAGAATGCGCCCCGAACGTGCGGAGAACTGTATGTGGCAACAGACTCTGATAACCCTGCGGGCACGGCCCCGGGGCTTTCATCTGGTAACGGACGAGTTACTCGCCGGACTGCCTGAACTCAGGCAGTGTCGGGTCGGTCTGTTGCATTTGTGGCTGCAGCATACCTCGGCGTCGTTGACCATCAACGAGAACGCCGATCCGGCGGTCCGTCGCGACTTCGAACGATTTTTCAATCGTCTGATCCCACAAGGAACAGACGGCTATGAGCATAACGACGAAGGCCTGGACGACCTCCCGGCGCACTTCAAGGCCAGCGTGCTTGGCTGCCAGATCAGTCTGCCGGTGTCGGCAGGTCGACTGGCTCTGGGCACCTGGCAAGGCGTTTATCTGGGCGAGCACCGTGATCATGGCGGTGCCCGTAAAGTCCTCGCCACCTTGCACGGTGAAGGGGCGTAAACCGTTGGTCATCAGCGGTTACCGATTTTTTTACGGCGACTTTCGACAGTTGCCAAAGCTGGTCTATAACTAATCTGCTTTTCGCAAGTCATGAGGTAGAACATGAGCGACGATGATCTGGAAAACGACGACCTCGAAGTAGGCGACGAAGACGAGGCCGAGGATGGTCTGGAAGGAGCAACAGCGGAAGACGTTGCTGAAGACGATGGCGGTGACGATACGCCGGTCCCGGCTGCCAAAGGCAAAGCCAAGGCTGCGGTGTCGGTAGACGAATTGCCGAGCATCGAAGCCAAGAACAAGGAGCGCGACGCCCTGGCCAAGGCCATGGAAGAGTTCCTTGCGCGCGGCGGCAAGGTGCAGGAAGTCGAGGCCAACGTGGTCGCCGATCCGCCCAAGAAGCCGGACAACAAGTACGGCAGCCGCCCTATCTGAGGCGTGCCGCTTGCTTGCTGAAAAAGCCCGCCGTCGCTGCGGGCTTTTTCATGTCTGGAATAAACAGGGACGCCCTATAAGAGAGGCCTGTGTGGCGAGGGGATTTATCCCCGATCGGCTGCCAAGCAGTCGTAAAGTCAGCCTGCGCGGAGTGTCAGGAAAGCACGATGCGCTGCATTTGGGGCTGCTTTGCAGCCCATCGGGGATAAATCCCCTCGCCGCATGGTTTCCACAGGGATTTTTGTCAGGCCTTGGCATTCCAGCGTGCGAGAACGGCTGGCAGGTCAGTCAGGCTGCGGATCTCGGCATCCGGCAAACGATCGGCTTCCCAGGCCTTGCCCGCCGGGTTGTACCAGATCGCGCGCATGCCCGCTTGCTGCGCCCCGGCGATGTCATCGCCCGGATGATCGCCAATGTGCACCGCCACGTCAGCGCTCACGCCGCCGCGCTGCAAGGCCTCGTGGAACAGCCGCGCATCCGGTTTGGCGATGCCGATGTCTTCGGCGCACAACGCAAACTTGAAGTAGTCCGCCAGCCCCAGCCGACGCACATCGGCATTGCCATTGGTGACCACGCCAAGCGCGTAGTGGTTGGCGAGGATTTCCAGGGTCGGTTCGACTTCGGGAAACACCGTGATCTGGTGCCGCGCATGCAGGAACACTTCAAAGC
>NZ_QAIU01000640.1:6232-8567 GCF_003061205.1 Pseudomonas sp. HMWF006 | reverse complement strand
GTAGTGTGGGGTTTCCCCATGTGAGAGTAGGTCATCGTCAAGATTAAATTTCAGAACCCCTGTCTGCTAACGCAGACAGGGGTTTTGTCGTTTAAGAGCCTGCCAAGATCAGGTGATCAAAGAATGTTCAATTGTCGCCCGGTCAACGCTCATCGCAAGGTGCGGCAAACGCTCTAGTGCGCCGTTCGGCGGGAATCTGACCTAAATGCCGTCCATTTCCCATACAACCCTAAGATTTCTCTGAACCGTGCCGAAAGACTGGTGAGACATGCGTGCACCAAAGTAGAGCGGCCAAGAAGAACGCTGCCTGCTCTGTACATGGAATGTTGCATCCGGAACGCATCCCCACTTTTGGCATAAGAAGTCCCATGAAATGAATCTCAAGTTCAGCCATAAAATCCTGTTGGCCGCTTCGGGCGTCGTGGTCCTGGCGTTCGCTCTGTTCACCCTCTACAACGACTATCTGCAGCGAAACACCATTCGCCAGAACCTCCAGTCCTCCGTACAGCAGGCGGGGGACCTGACTGCCAGCAGCGTGCAGAACTGGATGAGCGGGCGGATTCTGGTATTGGAAAACCTTGCGCAAAACGTCGCCCACCAGGGCAAGGACGCTGACTTCCCCGGTCTGGTCGATCAGCCGGCCTTCACCTCCAACTTCCAGTTCACTTACGTCGGCCAGGACAATGGTGTATTCACCCAACGCCCTGACGCGAAGATGCCGGACGGTTACGACCCGCGCCAGCGCCCTTGGTACAAGCAAGCCGTCGCCGCCGATAAAACCATGCTGACGCCGCCGTACATGGCCGCTGTCGGTGGTCTGGTGGTGACCATCGCCATGCCGGTAAAAAAGAACGGCGAATTGCTCGGTGTGGTCGGTGGTGACTTGAGCCTGGAAACCCTGGTAAAGATCATCAACTCGGTGGACTTCGGTGGCCTCGGTCACGCGTTCCTGGTCAGCGCCGACGGTCAGGTAATCGTCAGCCCGGATAAAGATCAGGTGATGAAAAACCTGAAAGACATCTACCCGAATGCCGGTGTGCGCATCGAGAAGGGCAATCAGAACGTGGTGCTCAACGGTCAGGAACGCATCCTGTCATTCACCCCGGTCAGCGACCTGCCGAATGCGCAGTGGTACATCGGTCTGTCGATTGATCACGATAAAGCCTACGCAGCCCTCAGTCAGTTCCGTACCTCGGCACTGATCGCAATGTTTGTGGCAGTGGCCGCGATTGCACTGCTGTTGAGCCTGTTGATCAATGTGTTGATGCGTCCGTTGACCACCATGGGTCGCGCAATGCAGGACATCGCTCAGGGCGAAGGCGATCTGACCCGTCGTCTGGTGGTTGAGAGCAAGGACGAATTTGGCGAACTGGGCAGTGCATTCAACCAGTTCGTTGAACGGATTCACGCGTCGATTTCCGAAGTGTCGTCGGCAACCCGTCACGTACACGACCTGTCGCAGCGGGTAATGGCGTCGTCCAATGCGTCCATTGTCGGTTCCGACGAACAAAGTGCGCGCACCAACAGCGTCGCTGCCGCGATCAACCAGTTGGGCGCCGCCACCCAGGAAATCGCCCGCAACGCGGCCGATGCTTCGCAGCACGCCAGCGGCGCCAGCGAACAGGCCGATGACGGTCGTCAGGTGGTGGAGCAGACCATTCAGGCGATGACCGAGCTGTCGCAGAAAATCAGCCTGTCGTGCACGCAGATCGAAACCCTGAACGCCAGCACCGACAACATCGGCCACATTCTCGATGTGATCAAAGGCATTTCGCAGCAGACCAACCTGCTGGCACTCAACGCGGCTATCGAAGCCGCGCGGGCCGGTGAGGCTGGCCGTGGTTTTGCGGTGGTGGCGGACGAGGTGCGCAACCTGGCCCATCGCACCCAGGAGTCGGCAGAAGAAATCCACAAGATGATCACGTCGCTGCAGGTCGGCTCCCGTGAAGCGGTGACCACCATGAACGCCAGTCAGGCATCCAGCGAGCAGAGTGTTGAGGTGGCCAACCAGGCCGGCTTGCGTCTGGTCAGCGTGACCCAGCGTATCGGTGAAATCGACGGCATGAACCAGTCGGTGGCCGCCGCGACCGAGGAGCAGACGGCTGTGGTGGAGACCCTCAACGTTGACGTCAATCAGATCAACCTGTTGAACCAGCAGAGCGTGGCCAACCTCAACGAGACGTTGAAGGATTGTGATGCGTTGTCGCAGCAGGCCAACCGGTTGAAGCAGTTGGTCGACAGTTTCAAGATCTGACCACCCGTCAGACCGCGTTATCGTTCAATCGCGGGCAAGCCCGCTCCCACAGGATTTTTGGCGAACACAATATGTGTGAAC
>NZ_QAIU01000640.1:0-6221 GCF_003061205.1 Pseudomonas sp. HMWF006 | reverse complement strand
GAGTGAACCACCGCCTGTGCAAAGCCTTAAACAAACAACTTCAGCACATTCCCCATTGCATCATCGGCAAACCCCTGCACAAAGTCCTTGAACCCCGGTAGCGCCTCCTCACCGCCGCTGGCCGGCTCGGCAATGATCGTCCAGGTCGCCCGCGCTTTTCCCGCCCCCAGCGATTCCACATTCATCGCCGCCCATAGATTGGCCACGCCCAGGGTGTTGTAAATCGTCGTCCAGGTCATGCTCCGCGCCTGCTCATCGCGGGAGTTGAGTTGCTCGACCACCACGTTGCCATCCTTGAAGAATTTCTTGCGCAGCGAAGCCACGCCTTCGCCAGTCATTTCGATGTGCGACAGCGCCGGAATAAACCGCGCGAAACCGCCAAAGTCGCCGACCACGGCCCAGACCTGCGTGGCGTCTGCCGGCACTTCCACCGACGATACGACGTGGCAGCCGTGGGGGTTTTTGATCAGGGTGTCGGGTTGCAGAGTGCTCATGGTGTAGCTCCTTGTTGATGGATCAGATGAAGTTGATTTCTTTCAGGTAATCGCAGCCGCGGCGCAGCAGCGCCGGGGATTTTTCCGGGTAGTGCGCGCCCATCTGCTGCACGCCGGCCTCAGCATTGGCGTGGCCGATCAGGGAGATGTCGCCAATGTCTTCCTCGAAACCGTTGAGGTAAAAACCGAGCACGCCGAACAGCGCGTTGTCGGCATCGACCCGGCTCAGTTGCTGTTGCCAGTCGGCGACGCTGACCAGCGAGAACTCGCTGCCGGTTTCGCGGAACGAAGCGACGTAGGCGTCCCAACTCAGTGGCTCGGGGTTGTGCAGGTTGAACACCGCGCGTTCGGCGCAATAACGGCTGGCGTGGAAGGCGATGAAGCGGGCGAGAAAGTCCACCGGCATCAGGTCGAAATTCAGCGCAAAGGCCGGTACCTGACCGAGCTGGATCGACCCCTTGAGCATCAGCATCAAACGGTTTTTATGCGGCTGACAGACGCCGCTCAAGCTGTTGAAGCTGATGTTTCCGGGGCGATACAGATTGATCCGCACACCGCGCTCGCGCGCCCGTTCAAGGATGCGCTCGCCCACCCACTTCGACAGGTTGTAGCCGTTGCGAATGTAGATCGGTGGCGTCGGCGCGGCGGGCAGCTCCAGGACCTGACCCGCGTCATCGACGGTGCTGGACGCCGAGAGCGTCGAGACAAAGTTGAAGACCTTTTTGCTCTGCCCTTCGCACAGGCGCAGCAACTGGAAAACCGGCTCGACGTTGTCTGCTGCCAGCGACTCGTAATCAAGCACGTGATTGACGTTGGCGGCGTTGTGCACGAGCGCGCCGAATTCGCGATCCAGGCGCTGATAATCCGCTTCAGCCAGGCCCAGTTGCGGTCGGGTGATGTCGGCCGCGTAAACCCGTACCCGACTCAGGTCCAGATGATCGAGACGGTTCTCGTGCAAGGCATGGGCAAAGCGTTGCGCCGCCGTTTGCCCGCCGCCGTCGCGCACCAGGCATGCGACTTCGCTGGCACCCCAACCCAGCAGCGCTTCGACGATGTGTACGCCGACAAAACTGTTGGCGCCGGTAACGATGACCTTATGCACATCGCCCATGCGGCTGATCGGCAACGGCTCGATATCCAGCGGTCGCTCGGCGTCGGCCATGGCCTGGGCGCTGAGCACGGCGCTGTCATCGGTACCGCGCACCAGTGTGGCGAGTTTGCTGATCGTTGGCAGTTCAATGAAGCGATTGATCGAAATGCTGCGGCCAAACTCTTCCCGCAAACGCAGCAACATCCGCGACAACAGAATCGAGTGGCCACCAAGGTTGAAGAAACTCTCGTCGGTGGAAATGTCACCGGTGGGCAGCTCCAGCAACTCTGCCCAAATCTCCAGCAGCAAGGCTTCGTCGGCGTTTGCCGGCAGGCATTTCGGGCCGCCGTCCTGCACGCTCACCGGCAGCTCCAGCAAGGCTTTGCGATCAACCTTGCCGTTACTGGAGAAGGGCATGCCTGGCAGTTCCGTCCACGCCACCGGTTGCATGTAGTCCGGGAGGAATTGTTGCGCGTGAGCTTTCAGCGCTTCACGAGCAACCTCCGATTGCGGCTGGGCGAGGAACGCCAGAATCCGCCGCTGGCTGTCGATCACCACCGCGATCTGTCGGTACAACTGGCTCTCGCGCAGGCAGCGTTCGATCTCTTCCGGCTCGACCCGAAAACCACGGATCTTCACCTGATTGTCGCGGCGCCCGCACAGTTCGATGCCGTGCGCGCCCCACTTGGCCATATCGCCGCTGCGATAGGCGCGCAGTTGAGTGCCATCCGGTAGATCCAGCTGCAGATAACGCTCGGCGGTCTGCTGTGGATTGTTCAGATAACCGAGGCAGACGCCGGGGCCGACGATGAACAACTCGCCGACGGTGTTCTCCGGCACCGGCTGCAGTTCGTCATCGAGAATCAGCACCTGACTGTTGGCGATCGGTGTGCCGAGGGTGCGGTTGCTGTCGCCGGTTCTGAGCTGCCGCGCGGTGATCAACACCGTGGCTTCGGTGGGGCCGTAGAGGTTGTGCAAGGTGCCCTGGCGGGTCAGTTGCTCGATGACGAACGGCTCGCAGACATCGCCGCCGGTCATCACTTGCACGCCCTCCAGTTGCTCGAGCGGCAGGATGCTCAGCAGGGCCGGCGGCAGGAAGGCGTGGGTCAGTTGGCGGCGCCGGATCAGTGCCACCAGTTGCAGCGGATCACGCCGTTGCGTGTCGTCGGGTACTACCAGTTCGGCACCTTCGAGCAGGGTCGGGAAGATGTCGATCAGCGACGAATCGAAACTCAGCGAGGAGAACTGCAGCACCCGGCTTTCGGCCCGCAGTTGCACGTAATCGGCGTACCACGCGGTGAAGTGGGCGAGGTTGGCCTGGCTCAGCAGTACACCCTTCGGATGCCCGGTGGTGCCTGAGGTGTACAAGGCCATGCACGGTGCGTCGAGTGCCGGGCGCTGGCGCATCAACGGCAGGTGCGGATCAACGTGCGCCGTGTCGATCTGGCTGACATCCAGCCCGGCCATGGTTTCGCTGAGCGGATGCTCGCCGTCATGCAGCAACAACACGGCGCCGGCGTTCTGCAGAATGTATTGCTGACGCTGCAACGGATGTCTCGGCTCCAGCGGCAAGTACACCGCGCCGCTGCCCAGCGTCGCCAGAATCGAGGCGAACAACGCCGGACTTTTCGACAGGCAGATGCCGACGATCCATGGTTGCGGATGCGCGGCGAGCAGTGGCTGCAATCGCTGCTGGATCGCTTGGGCGTGGGTGTGCAACTGGCGGTAGCTGATCGACTGTTCGGCGAGGTGCAGCGCCGGCCGATCGGCATGCTTGATCAGGCTGTGTTGCAGACGCTCGATCACCGGCATCCGCGCTTGCGCCAGCAACGCCGGATTGGCCGTGTCGTTGAGTCGATGGACGTACGCCAGGCTGTCGAGAAACAGCAGGTTCTCCAGACGTTCGAAATCCGGTGCGCTCACAGAGGCAACGTCCTTCAGATAGTCGGCGTCACGGGAGAAACGGCTGACCAGCAGCGCGACTTCGTCCACCACCTGCGCCAGCACGCGCTGGCGCAGTGCCTGACCGTTGCCGGACGGCTCGTCGCCAATCGGCACACGGCTGATCAGCGTCGAGCCGAGAAAGCACAGCAGGTCGAGTGTCGGCAGACCTGACCGGCTCTGTGCACCGACACCCAAACGCAGATGCAGGTGCGGGATGCGACAAAAGTCGCCGGCGGCAATAAAGCCATCGTCGATGATCAAATCCACCTTCGAGTGCGTGGCACCGCTGCGCTGCAAGGTATGACCGTGTTGTTCGAGTTCCAGCGCCAGGTCGGTCATGGCCTGACTGGCGCCCATCAGCAAAATGTCGAGACGTTTCATGTCGGCCTCCTCATCAAACCAGGTAGTCGCGCAGGGCGTGCTGCACGCAAGGCGTGTCGAGCAGCGAGCTGTTGTGGAAGAACTTGACGATGTTGCCCACCAACGGATGGTGGCGATTGATCGGGAATGCCAGTCCGGCCATTTCGTCCCTGAGCGAGCGTCGTGTGGCCTCGCTGACTGGCAGCGCATTGATCAGGCGCAGGTCGAAGGATTTCTGGATGTCATTGGTCAGGTAATGGCCGATAAACACCGGCAGGATCTGCGCGATGACGTCGCGATCTGCCGCGCTGGCGGTGTGCCAATAAATGCGCACCATCCGCGCCCAGAAACTCGAATGACGGCCCTCGTCGAGCAGGTGATCGGCCATCAGTCCCTTGATCGACGGCTTGACCGTGTCATCGCGGGCGAACGCGGCGACATCGCCGGTCACGGTGTTTTCGGCGATGGCCACGCAAATCAGCTCCACGGCGCTGCGCAAGTGCTCCGGCGCCAGTGCGACGGCGGCAGGAATCGCCCGGCTCAGCTCGATTTCATCGGGCAGCTGAATCGGTTCGATGCCGGTCATGGCCACCGTTTGCTGCATGAAATCCATCGCCACCAGAGCGTGGTAATCCTCGTCGACCACCACGGTCATCGCGTCGTAGCGACAGGCGAAAGGAAAGCCCACGGCAAAGCGATTCTTGGCGATACTGCGCGCGGTCTTGTCGACGATTTCGGTCTCGAAAATCACCACGTCGTTGATGAATTTGTACAGCGTCTGCACCAGGGCGAAATCGCGCTGCTGCGGGCATTCACGCAGAAAGGTTTCGCTGAGCACCAGCGGCTGGCGGCTGAGCGGATAGATCAGACGCTCGTCGTTTTCCAGCACACGGCGCGGACGGGTGCGAATGGTCGCGCGACTCTCCCAGGCGTCGGCGAAGGATTGGTAGTCAGCGGCGTTCATTGGGCCACCTCCGCCAACGGCTCGCGCATGCTCAGACGCAGGCCGTCCCACAGGGCGATGCGGCTTTCCACGGCAGCGATGGCACTGGCATAGACCTCGGCCTCACGTTGAGGATCGCCATCGACCAGACGTTCCAGCAACTGCTCGGCCGCCGGGCCGTGATCCTCGGAGTCGACTTCGATGTGCCGTTCCAGGTAATAGCGAAAGGTCGGCGCCTGCTCGATCCCGATGCCCCAGTCGTCGAGGATGCGCTGGAACATGGTCGGGATAACGCTTTCGCGACCATGCAGAAACGCCGCCGCGACACTGTGCCCCGGTGCATGCAAGGCGGTGCGCAGGGTGTCGCGAACAAACTGCGCGGCGGCCGGGTCGACCGCGACGCTTTGCAGCGCAATGTCGTAGCTCACGCCTTCCTGCTGCAGCGCGACGAAGCGCTCCACCGCCGTGGTGCTCGCGCCGATTTCGCGCATCGCATCCAGGTACAACTCGAAGTGGCTGTAGTGACCTTCGGCCAGGCGATCGTCCGATTCTTCGCCGAGGACGATTTCGTTGATCAGCCGCGCCGCGTGAGGGTCACGCGGCGGTAGCCAGGGCAAGCGCGTGCAAGTCAGTTCCTGCTGCAGGCGCTTGGTCAGTGACATGAAGTCCCACACGGCAAAGACGTGGGTTTCCATGAAACGACGCAAGACCGACAGCGAAGTGATCTCGGAAAAGATCGGGTGAATACTGAGTTCGGCTTTCTTCAGGGCGAGTTGGTTCTTAGTGGGCATCATGATGTCCTTTATCATTGATATGAAGTGCAACGTCTCTTTCAACTGTGCAATCAATAGCGTCGCAGTTAGTTGTTTCCTGGATGTCGGGCGAAGCCACAATTGCCGGTGAATAAGCGTCAGGCGTTATCTACGGTTTTAGCGCTGGTCCCGGTGAGCCGCCCTTATGAATTGGGGCGAGACTCCGGGGTGAGTGCCGAAGTTCAAACTCGGCGAAGAAAAACTAATACACCGGGAAAGTATTTAACAAGTGTATTTTTAATTATTTTAAGTTTGCTGTTTTTCAAGTATGAGAAGTGCCGATAAAACTTTTGGCTGAAGTTTTATTTGGGCGTAGTTGCTCCTTTCGGTCGATATTGGCCAAAATTGATTAACAAGAGTGAATGCCTCACTCGAAGCAACTTTCTTAATGAAATGAATTGATTGATTTAAAGGGGCGGAAATTGGCCGGGACCGGCGCCTGGACTTCCTTTTTCCCGTGACAAGGCTCCTTCCGTAGGTTCCTGGTGCGGTGACGGCGCCGACGATGCGGTGCGTCGCCCGTTCTTTATGGGGTTGGCCGTTCAAGAGTGAGGGTAAATCAGCGCGACGGCTATTAC
>NZ_QAIU01000639.1:10154-15430 GCF_003061205.1 Pseudomonas sp. HMWF006 | reverse complement strand
ATCTGCTGGAGGACAGCGCGCCGCTGGCGGTGCTGACCCAGCGTGGTTTGCGCGGGCATCTGCCGGCGTTGTCGGTGCCGGTGATCGAACTCGATCGCCCGAGCTGGCCGGCCACTGATAGTGACGCGCCAAAGGTGCCCGGACTGACTCCGGCACATCTCGCCTATGTCATTTACACCTCCGGCTCCACCGGCCTGCCCAAAGGGGTGATGGTCGAGCACCGGACCCTGTGCAATCTGGTGGATTGGCACGCTGACGCGTTCGATCTGCAGGCCGGCAGCCAGACCTCGAGCCTCGCCGGATTCGGTTTCGATGCGATGGCCTGGGAAGTCTTGCCGGCGCTGTGCGTGGGTGCGACCTTGCACCTGGCACCCGCCAGCGAGGGCAGCGAAGACATTGGTGCGCTGCTCGACTGGTGGCGGGCGCAACCACTGGAGGTGAGTTTTCTGCCGACCCCGATCGCCGAATACGCCTTCAGCCGCCAGCTCGATCATCCGACCTTGCGCACGCTGCTGATCGGTGGTGATCGCCTGCGCCAGCCCCCGCGCCCGCAATCGTTCGCGGTGATCAACAACTACGGCCCGACCGAAGCTACGGTGGTGGCGACCTCGGGGCGCCTCGCCGCCGGGCAGGCGCTGCACATCGGCAAGCCGGTGAGCAACGCCACGGTGTATGTGCTCGATGAACAGCAACAACCGCTGCCGCCAGGCGTGGCCGGCGAGTTGTACGTCGGTGGGGCTGGCGTGGCTCGCGGTTACCTGAACCGTGCGGACCTGAGCGCCGAACGCTTCCTGCGCGATCCGTTCAGCCGCGAAGCGGATGCGCGGATGTATCGCACCGGCGATCTGGCGCGCTGGCGCAACGACGGCACGCTGGAGTATCTGGGACGTAACGACGATCAGGTGAAAATCCGTGGCGTGCGCATCGAACCGGGAGAAATCGAGAGCGCACTCGCCAGCCATGCGGCGGTGCGCGAAGCCGTGGTGCTGGTGCGCGACGGGCAGTTGTTGGCGTGGTTCACCGAGCAGGCGCCGCTGGACATCAACCAGTTGCACGCGCACCTGAAAAGTCGCCTGAGCAGTGCCATGCTGCCGAGCGCCTACGTGCGTCTACCGGCATTGCCCCTGACCGCCAATGGCAAAGTCGACCGCAAGGCGCTGCCGGCGCCCGGGCCTGAGGACCTGATCCGCCGCGAATATGAAGCGCCGCAAGGCGAGGTTGAAATCGCTCTGGCGCAAATCTGGACGGAAGTGTTGCAAGTCGAACGGGTCGGGCGTCACGACCATTTCTTCGAGTTGGGCGGGCATTCTTTGCTCGCGGTGATACTGATCGAGCGCATGCGTCAGCTCGACTTGAGCAGTGACGTGCGCGTGTTGTTCAGTCAGCCGACCCTCGCCGCACTGGCGGCCTCGGTCGGCAGCGGGCGTGAAGTCGAGGTGTCGGCCAACCGCATCGCTGCCGACTGCACGCACATCACCCCGGCGCTGCTGCCGCTGGTGCAACTGGCGCAGGCGGACATCGAGCGCATCGTCGCCACGGTGCCCGGCGGGGCGGCCAATGTGCAGGACATTTATCCGCTGGCGCCGCTGCAGGAAGGCATCCTCTACCACCACATCACCGCCGCCCAGGGCGATCCGTACCTGCTGCAATCGCAGCTGGCGTTCGACAGCCTTGAGCGCGTCGAGGCTTTCGCCGCAGCGCTGCGCGAGGTCATGGCGCGCCACGACATTCTGCGCACGGCGGTGCTCTGGGAGGGCCTGAGCACGCCGGTGCAAGTGGTCTGGCGCGAGGCGATTCTGCCGTTGCAGGAAGTCGAATTCGACCCGGCCAACGGCCCGGTCCTCGAGCAGTTGCATGCGCGCTTCAACGCCCGGCGTTACCGCCTCGACGTCAGTCAGGCGCCGCTGATGCGTCTGGTGTACGCCAAGGATCCGGCGTTGGGCCGGGTAGTGGGGATTCTGCTGTTTCATCACCTGGCGATGGACCACATTGCCCTCGAAGTGATGCGCGGCGAGTTGCAGGCCAGCCTCTGCGGGCAGGTCGTGGAACTGGCGCCGCCGGTGCCGTATCGCAACTACGTGGCGCAGGCGCGCCTGGGTGTCAGCGAGCAGGAGCACGAGACGTTTTTCCGCGAACAACTGGCGGATATCGACGCGCCGACCCTGCCGTTCGGCCTGCAGCAAGTGCAGGGCGATGGTTGCGGCATCGACGAGGCGCAGCAGGCGCTGCCGGCAGAGGTCTATCAGCGTTTGCGCCATCAGGCGCGTCAGGCCGGGGTCAGCGTCGCGAGCCTGATCCATCTGGCGTGGGCGCGGGTGCTAGCGGCGACGTCCGGCCAGTCCAATGTGGTATTCGGCACCGTGCTGATGGGGCGGATGCAGGGCGGCGAGGGCGCCGACCGGGCGTTGGGGGTGTTCATCAACACATTGCCGCTGCGCATCGACGTCGACGCCGGGGTGCTCGACGCTGTGCGCGCTACCCATGCACGACTGACCGCACTGCTCGGGCACGAACATGCGTCGCTGGCGCTGGCCCAGCGTTGCAGCGGAGTCGCCTCACCGGCGCCGCTGTTCAGCGCGCTGCTCAACTACCGGCACAGCGATGAATCGCAACTGCTGGAACCGTCGCGGCAAGCCTGGCAAGGCATCGAAACCCTGGCCAACGAAGAACGCACCAACTATCCGCTGACCCTGAGCGTGGATGATTACGGCAACGGTTTGCGCCTCACCGGCAGGGCCGTGGCGCAGATCGGCGCGCAGCGGATCTGCGGTTATATGCAAGCCGCGCTGAGCGGCCTGGTGCAGGCGTTGGAACAGGCACCGCAACAGCCGCTGAACCGCTTGCCGATCCTGCAGGCCGAGGAGTTGCAACGCTTGCTGATCGCGTTCAACGCCACCGAGGTCGATTGCCCGCTGGAGCAGCCGCTGCACGTTTTGTTCGAAGCGCAGGTGCGGCGCAAACCCGATGCCGTTGCGCTGCAGAGCGGTGAGCGCAGCCTGACGTATCGCCAGCTCAACGAGCACGCCAACCGCCTGGCCCACCACTTGCGCGAACTCGGCGTACAGCCGGATGCGCGGGTGGCGATCTGTGTCGAGCGCGGGCTGGATCTGGTGGTCGGTTTGCTCGGCATCCTCAAGGCGGGGGGCGCCTATGTGCCGCTGGACCCGGACTATCCGCTGGAGCGTCTGAATTACATGTTGCAGGACAGCGCGCCGGTTGCCCTGCTGGTGCATGGCGCCACGCGGCAACTGTTGGGCGAGCCGGGGGTGCCGCTGCTCGACCTCGACCGCCGCACGTGGGACCAGCAACCCGCGAGCAATCTGCAGGTGCCCGGCCTCGGCGCCGCGAACCTCGCCTATATGATCTACACCTCGGGTTCTACAGGCCTGCCCAAAGGCGTGATGATCGAACACCGCAGCGCCTGCAACATGGTGCACTGGGGCTCGGTCATTTCGCCGCCAACCGGGCACGGTGCGCTGCTGCAAAAAGCGCCGTTCAGCTTCGACAGCTCGGTGTGGGAGATCTTCTGGCCGCTGTGTTCCGGCATGCGTCTGGTATTGGCCCGACCGGATGGCAACCGTGATTCGGCGTACGTGGTGCAGACCATTCGCCAGCATCAAGTGACGGTGGTCAAGTTCGTCCCGGCGTTGCTGCAGCAGTTCATCGAACAGGACGACGTCGAGCAGTGCACCAGCCTCACTGATGTCCTCAACGGTGGCGGCGAACTCAGCGCGGCACTGGCGCGGCAGGTGCGTGCCCGGTTGCCATGGGTGCGTTTGCACAACGTCTACGGCCCGACCGAAACCACGGTGGACAGCACCGGATGGACGCTGGAGCCGCACCTGCCGGTGCCGGAGAATCTGGTGCCGATCGGCAAGGCGCTGAGCAATACCCGTCTGTACGTACTCGACGCTTACGATCAACCGGTGCCGCAAGGCGTCAGCGGTCAGTTGCACATCGGCGGGGTCGGCGTGGCGCGCGGTTATCACCGATTGCCCGAGATGCAGGCCGAGCGCTTCATCGACAGCCCGTTTGTGCCCGGCGACCGGCTGTACCGCACGGGCGATCTGGTGCGCTACAACCCGCATGGCGAGCTGGAGTTCCTCGGCCGCAACGACTTCCAGATCAAGCTGCGGGGCTTGCGCCTGGAGCCGGGGGAAATCGAGGCGCGGCTGATCGAACATCCAGCGATCCGTGAAGCGCTGGTGATGGTGCGCGACGAGCGTCTGGTGGCCTGGTACACCGTGCGCTGCGGTGCAGAAGCACCGGGGCTGGAGACCTTGCGCACCCATGTGCTGGCGCGGCTGCCCGAATACATGGTGCCGGGAGCCTTTGTACGGCTCGACACTTTACCGCTGACGCCAAACGACAAGATCGACCGGAAAGCCTTGCCGGAACCGGGGGCGGACGCGCTGATCAACCGGCCTTACGTGGCGCCCGAGGGTGAAGTCGAAACCACGCTGGCACGGATCTGGGGTGAGGTGCTCGGCGTCCATCGGATCGGGCGGCATGACAACTTCTTCGAGCTCGGCGGGCATTCGTTACTCGCGGTAAGCCTGGTGGCGCGCATGCGCCAGAATGGTTTGCACACCGATGCCCGGGCGCTGTTCAGTCAGCCGACGCTGGCTGCGCTGGCGCTCAGCACCACGCGAGAGGCGCAGCACGTGGTCATCCCGAAAACCACCATCCCGAGCCTCAACCGCAAACGCCGGCTCTAGTCCGGCGCCGTTCACTACGGCTGACATCGAACCTGTGGCGAGGGCGCTTGCTCCCTCGCCACAGGTATTCGGCAACTCGTCGGCAGGGAAGGTGGCTTGTCCCCGCTTCCCATGTCAGCCCCCCATGCCCCGATGTTTTAGTTTTTCCAGGCTGCGCGCAGTTCGCACGGACTCGCGGCTGCGCGCTCATTTTTCTCGTATTTACAGCAGGTTATCCCATGCAATTCAGCGAACTGATGGCTGTTATTTCCACCCATGCGATCCGCCTTCAACAGGAAGATGAAGACCTGGTCATTCTGGGCAGCGACGACGCGCTGGATGATGCGGTGTGGGACAGTCTCGTCGCGCACAAGGCGCAACTGCTGGAACTGGTCGCCCGTCACGGCGGCGACTGGTTGAGTCCGGCGTTTCGCATCACCCCGGACATGCTGCCGCTGGTGACGCTGGATCAGCCGACCATCGACCGTATCGTCGCCGGCGTGCCGGGCGGCGCTGCCAATTTGCAGGATATTTACCCGCTGGCGCCGTTGCAGGAAGGCATGCTGTACCTGCACCTGT
>NZ_QAIU01000639.1:852-10144 GCF_003061205.1 Pseudomonas sp. HMWF006 | reverse complement strand
CGTCTGGAGGCTTTCGCCGAGGCGCTGCAGTGGATGATCGAACGCCACGACATCCTGCGCACCTCGTTCGTCTGGGAACGCCTGGATGAACCGCTGCAAGTGGTGCAACGCCATGCGTCGCTGCATTGCGAAGAAGTCCGGCTCGACCCGGGTGTCGACGTGCTGACGCAACTGCTCGAACGTCACGATCCGCGCACCTTCCGTCTTGACGTGCAGCAGGCGCCGCTGCTGCGTCTGGTGTATGCGGCGGACCCGGCGAACGGGCGTGTGGTCGCACTGTTGCTGTTTCATCACCTGATCATGGACCACGTCGCCCTCGATGTGGTGCGTCGGGAAACCCGTGCGCACCTGCTCGGCCAGGCCGCGCAGGTCGGGCCGGCGGTGCCGTATCGCGATCACCTGGCCAAGGCGCGCCTGGGCCTCGACCAACAGTTCCATGAGGCGTTCTTCCGCGAGATGCTCGCCGACATCGACGAGCCGACCTTGCCCTGCGGTTTGCAGGATGTGCAAGGCGACGGCCAGGCCATCGAAGAAGCCTTGCTGATGCTTGAGCCCGAGTTGAGTCGACAACTGCGCGGCCAGGCGCGCCAGCTCGGGGTCAGTGTCGCCAGCCTGATGCACCTGGCGCTGGGCCGGGTGCTCGGCCAGTTGTCCGGGCGCACGGCGGTGGTGTTCGGCACCGTGCTGCTGGGGCGGATGGAGGCAGGCGAGGGCGGCGAGCAAGCGCTGGGCATGTTCATCAACACGTTGCCGCTGCGCGTGGATGTCGGGCAGGACGGGGCGCGCGAGGCGGTGCTGGCGACCCATCGGCGCCTGACCGCATTGCTCGCCCATGAGCAGACGTCACTGGCACTGGCCCAGCGCTGCAGCGCCGTCGCGGTGCCGACACCGCTGTTCAGCGCCATTCTCAACTACCGGCACAGCAGCGCGGAAGACGTCGCCGAGGTCAGCGATCTGGCCCCTGGCGTGCAGGTGTTGGGCGCCCGTGAGCGCACCAACTACCCGTTGACCGTCAATATTGATGATCTCGGTGAAGACTTGCGCATTACCGCGCTGGCGGACGCGGCCCTCGGTGCCGGGCGCATCGCCCGTTACCTGAACACCGCGCTGCACAGTCTGGTGCACGCCCTGCAATCGGCGCCGAATACGCCGCTGCACAGCCTCGATATCCTGCCGGCAGCCGAGCGTGAAAAACTCCTGCATGGTGACCGTTCATTGGCGCCGCGCTTCCCCGAATCACCGCTGATCCACCAACAGTTCGAAGCCCACGCACGGGCCCGGCCCGAAGCGCCGGCGCTGATGTTCGGCGGGCACACCCTGAGCTACGGCGAACTCAATCGCCGCGCCAACCAGCTCGCGCATCACTTGCTGGCGCGCGGTGTCCGCCCGGATGACCGGGTGGCGATCTGCGTCGAGCGCGGCCCGCAGATGATCGTCGGTCTGCTCGGCGTGCTCAAGGCCGGCGCCGCTTACGTGCCGATCGACCCGGCGTATCCGCTGGAACGCATCGCCTACACCCTTGAGGACAGCACCCCGGTGGCGCTGTTGATGCAGGCCGACACCGCCGAGCGCGTGGCCGGTGCCGAGGTTGTGCAAATCGACCTCGACAGTGTGCAACTGCACGCCGAACTGACCAGCAATCCGTACATCCCTGAACTGCTGCCGAGCCATCTGGCCTATGTGATCTACACCTCCGGCTCCACCGGTCTGCCCAAAGGCGTAATGGTCGAGCACCGCAACGTGGTGCGGTTGTTCGCGGCGACCCAGCCGTGGTTCAACTTCAACCCGCAAGATGTCGGGGCACTGTTCCATTCCTTTGCGTTCGACTTTTCGGTGTGGGAAATCTGGGCCGCGCTGGCCTTCGGCGGCCAGTTGCTGCTGGTGCCGCAAACGGTCAGCCGTTCCCCGGACGACTGCTACGCGTTGCTGTGCCGCAGCGGCGTCACCGTGCTCAACCAGACCCCGAGTGCCTTCCGCCAGTTGATCGCCGCGCAGGGGCGCAGCCCGTTGCAGCACTCGTTGCGCGAAGTGGTGTTCGGCGGCGAAGCGCTGGAACCGGGCCTGCTCAAGCCGTGGTATGCGCGGGTCGGCAATGCCGGCACGCGCCTGGTGAACATGTACGGCATCACCGAAACCACCGTGCACGTGACCTATCGGCCATTGGCCGCAGCGGATGCGCATCTGGTCGGGCGCAGCCCGATTGGTGTGGGCATTCCCGACCTGCAACTGTACGTGCTCGACGCCCAACGCGAACCGGTACCGGCCGGCGTTATCGGTGAGCTGTACGTCGGCGGTGCCGGGGTTGCCCGTGGCTACCTCAATCGCCAGGCGCTGACCGCCGAGCGCTTTATTGCCGACCCGTTCAGCGGCCGCACCGACGCCCGTTTGTACAAGACCGGTGACCTCGCACGCTGGACCGCAGACGGCAGCCTCGAATACCTGGGGCGCAATGACGATCAGGTGAAAATTCGCGGTTTCCGCATCGAACTGGGCGAAATCGAAGCGCGTCTTGCGGCCTGCCACGGTGTGCGTGAAGCGGTGGTCATCGCCCGCGAAGACAGTCCCGGTGATCAGCGGCTGGTGGCGTACTGGCTGGCCGCTGAAGACGCCGCGCCGAGTGCCGCGCAATTGCGCGACGCGTTGCTGCTGTCGCTGGCCGACTACATGGTGCCGAGCGCCTTCGTACGCCTCGATGCGTTGCCGCTGACCACCAACGGCAAGCTGGATCGCAAGGCCTTGCCGCAGCCTGAAAGCGATGCGTTCGCCCGGCGCGGTTTCGAAGCACCGTCGGGTGACGTGGAAACGCTGATTGCCGGCCTCTGGCAGACCCTGCTCGGTGTCGAACAGGTAGGCCGTCATGACAATTTCTTCGAACTCGGCGGCCATTCGCTGCTGGCGGTAAAACTGATCGAGCGCATGCGTCAGCACGATCTGCACTGCGACGTACGCGTGCTGTTCGGCCAGCCAAGCGTGGCGGCACTGGCGGCGACGCTCGGCAGCGGCCATCGCCTCGTGGTGCCGGACAATCGGATCAGCGCCGATTGCACACGGATCACCCCGGACTTGCTGCCACTGGTTTCACTCGATCAAGCCGCCATCGACCGCGTTGTGGCCACGGTGCCCGGCGGCGTCGCCAATGTGCAGGACATTTACGGTCTGGCACCGTTGCAGGCGGGGATTCTCTACCACCACCTGGCGACCAGCGCCGGCGACCCGTACGTGCTGCAGGCGCAGTTCGCCTTCGCGGGTCTGCCACAGATCGAGGCCTTCGTTCGCGCACTGAACGCAGTGATCGCCCGGCACGACATTCTGCGCACCGGCGTGGTCTGGGAAGGCCTGGAAGAACCGGTGCAGGTGGTGTGGCGCGAAGCGCCGCTGGCGCTGGAGCGCGTCGATGCCGACCTGCTCGAAGGCGACGTGCTGGAGCAGATGCAGGCGCGTTTCGATCCGCGTCACTACCGCCTCGACCTGCGCCGTGCGCCTTTGATGCGGCTGGCCTATAGCGAAGACCGCGAACACCAGCGCTGGGTCGGCATCCTGTTGCTGCATCACATCGTCCTCGACCACACCGCACTCGAGGTGTTGCTGGCAGAAATGAACGACAGCCTGCAACCAGGCGCTCGCGAACTGCCGGCGCCGGTGCAGTACCGCAACTACGTGGCGCAGGCGCAACTGGACGCCAATGCTCAGGCGCATGAAGCGTTTTTCCGCGACATGCTCGGCGACATCGACGAACCGACCGTGGCCTTCGGCCTGCAAGACGTGCATGGCGACGGCAGCAGCATTGTCGATACCGTGCAGGCGCTGGACGCCGGCGTTGCCCGGCGCTTGCGCGAACAGGCGCGCCGGCTCGGGATCAGCGCCGCCAGCCTGGTGCACCAGGCCTGGGGGCAGGTGCTGGCGCAAATGTCGGGTCGCGACGAGGTGGTGTTCGGCACGGTCTTGCTCGGGCGCATGCAGGGTGGCGAGGGCGCCGACCGCGCCTTGGGCATGTTCATCAACACCTTGCCGCTGCGGGTCAGCGTCGGCGCGATGGCGGTGCAGGACGGTGTGCGCGCCACCCACGAGCGGCTGGCGCAACTGCTGGGCCACGAACAGGCCTCGCTGGCGCTGGCCCAGCGTTGCAGCGGTGTATCGGCGGCGCTGCCGCTGTTCAGCACCTTGCTCAACTATCGCCACAGCGCGGCGCAATCGGCGAGCGTGGCGTGGGATGGCATCGAGGTGCTGAGTTCCCGCGAGCGCAGCAACTATCCATTGGTAATCAGCGTCGACGATCTCGGTGAAGGCTTTGGCCTGACTGTGCAAGCCGTCCCGCAAGTGAATGGCGTGCGGGTCTGCGATTACCTGCAAACCGCGCTGCACAACCTGCTGACAGCACTGGAGCACGCTCCGGCCACTGCGCTGCAGCAGATTTCGGTGATGTCGCCCAGCGAGCGGCAGCGGGTTCTGGTCGGGTTCAACATCACCGGGCGTGAATACCCGCCTGCGCAAACCGTACAGCGTCTTTTCGAACAGCAAGCGGTAGCCCATCCCGAGGCCCTGGCGGCGGTGCAAGGTACGCAGCAATTGAGCTATGGCGAACTCAACCAGCGCGCCAATCTCCTCGCGCATCACCTGATCGGCCTTGGCGTGCAGCCCGACGACCGGATCGCCCTGTGTGCCCGGCGCAGCCCGGACATGCTGGTCGCACTGTTGGCGATCCTCAAGGCCGGCGCCGCTTATGTGCCGGTCGATCCGGCGTACCCGCCGGAGCGCATTGCCTACCTGTTGCAGGACTGTGCGCCGGTGGCGGTCCTGGCCCAGGCCTCGACCCGCGACCTGCTCGGTGGCGTACCGCTGATCAATCTCGACAGCGAATGCTGGCAACACCTGTCAGATGCCAATCCGCGGATACCGGCGCTGACGCCGAACCATTTGGCCTATGTGATCTACACCTCCGGTTCCACCGGCCAGCCGAAAGGGGTGATGGTCGAACATGCGACCCTGGAAAACCTCGTGCACTGGCACGTCGAAGCCTTCGACCTGCAGGCCGGCAGTCATACCGCGAGTGTCGCCGGGTTCGGTTTCGACGCCATGGCCTGGGAAGTGTGGCCAGCGCTGTGCGTCGGTGCGACCTTGCACCTGCCGCCGCAGTCGATCGGTAACGAGCACCTGGACGAGTTGCTCGACTGGTGGTGCGCGCAGCCGTTGCAGGTGAGCTTCCTGCCGACACCGGTGGCCGAATACGCCTTCAGCCGTCAGTTGCAGCACCCGACCTTGCGCACGCTGTTGATCGGTGGCGATCGCCTGCGCCAGTTCACGCGCCTGCAAAGCTTCGAGGTGATCAACAACTATGGTCCGACCGAAGCGACGGTGGTCGCGACTTCCGGGCGGGTGGAGTGTGGCCAGCCGTTGCACATTGGCCGGCCGATCGCCAATGCCAGGGTGTACTTGCTGGACGCCGAGCAGCGTCCGGTGCCGGTGGGCGTGGCGGGCGAGTTGTATGTCGGCGGCGCGGGCGTGGCGCGTGGCTATTTGAATCGCCCCGAGTTGAGCGCTGCGCAGTTCCTCTTTGACCCGTTCAGCGACGACCCGCAGGCGCGCATGTACCGCACCGGCGATCAGGCGCGCTGGCTGGCCGATGGCAATATCGAGTACCTGGGGCGCAACGACGATCAGGTCAAATTGCGCGGCGTGCGCATCGAACTCGGTGAAATCGAAGCCGCGCTCGGCAGTCACGCGGCGTTGCAGGAAGCTGTGGTCCTGGTGCGCGATGGGCGCCTGATCGCCTGGTTCACCGAGCGCTCGGCGGTTGACATCGAACAGTTGCGCAATCACTTGCAGGCGCGCCTGCCCGACGCTCTGTTGCCCGCAGCTTACGTGCGGCTGGCGGCCTTGCCGTTGACCGCCAACGGCAAGATTGATCGCAAGGCCTTGCCGGAACCGGAGCACGGTGCGTGGCTCAGCCGCGAATACGAGGCGCCACACGGTGCGGTGGAAATCGCGCTGGCGCAGATCTGGATCGACGTGCTGAAGGTCGAGCAGGTCGGGCGCCACGACAACTTCTTCGAATTGGGCGGGCATTCGTTGTTGGCGGTGAGCCTGATCGAACGCATGCGCCAGATCGACCTCGCCGCCGACGTGCGCGTGTTATTCAACCAGCCGACCCTGGCAGCACTGGCCGCCGCTGTGGGCAGCGGTCGTGAAATTGCAGTCCCGGCCAACCGGATCCCGCCAGGCTGCACGCACATCACCCCGGACATGCTGAGCCTGACCGAACTCGATCAGCCGAGCATCGCGCGCATCGTCGCCACGGTGCCCGGTGGCGCGGCCAACGTGCAGGACATCTACCCGTTGGCGCCGCTGCAGGAAGGCATTCTTTATCACCACCTGAGCGCCGAACAGGGTGATCCATACCTGCTGCAATCGCGACTGGCGTTCGACAGTGTCGAGCGTCTGCGCACGTTCGGTAATGCCTTGCAGCAGGTCATCGCACGCCACGATATCCTGCGCACCAGCGTGGTCTGGGAGGGACTGTCGAGTCCGCACCAGGTGGTGTGGCGCGAGGCTCCGCTGGTGGTGCAAGCGGTGGCGCTGGACCCGGCGCAAGGTGACATTCTCGAACAGTTGCACGCACGCTTCGA
Organism: Pseudomonas sp. HMWF006; assembly: GCF_003061205.1. NCBI lineage: Bacteria > Pseudomonadati > Pseudomonadota > Gammaproteobacteria > Pseudomonadales > Pseudomonadaceae > Pseudomonas > Pseudomonas sp. HMWF006. The sequence continues at coordinate 3,521 of NZ_QAIU01000639.1, read as the reverse complement.
TGCGCGCTATCACCGCCTTGACCTCAGCCAGGCGCCGCTGATGCGCATCGTCTATGCCGAGGACCCGGCGCAGCAGCGGGTGGTGGCGATTATCCTGTTCCAGCACTTGATCCTCGACCACACCGCGATGGCAGTGGTGGGCGAGGAAATGCGTGCGTTCATGTTCGATCAGGCCGACGGCCTCGGCGCGCCGATGCCGTATCGTAACTACGTGGCGCAGGCGCGGCTGGGCGCCAATGAGCAGGAGCACGAAGCGTTCTTCCGCGACATGCTTGGCGATATCGACGAGCCGACCCTGCCGTTCGGCCTGCATGACGTGCAAGGCGATGGCGGCGACATCGAGGAGGCGCAGCAAACCGTCGATGCCGGGCTGACCCGGCGTCTGCGCGAGCAGGCCCGGCAACTGGGCGTCAGTCCGGCGAGCCTGATGCACGTGGCCTGGGCGCAGGTATTGGGCGTGCTTGCCAACCGCCGCGACGTGGTGTTCGGCACGGTGCTGCTGGGCCGTCTGCAGGGCGGCGAGGGCGCCGACCGCACGCTGGGCGTGTTCATTAACACCTTGCCGTTGCGCGTGGACGTCAGCGCAGGCGTGCAAGGCGCGGTCAAGGCCACACACGCACGCTTGACCGCGCTGTTGGCCCATGAACATGCGCCACTCGCGCTGGCGCAACGCTGCAGCGCGGTGTCCGGGGCGCCGCTGTTCAGCGCCATTCTCAACTACCGGCACAGTGCCGCCGAGGCGCAGCCGCGTGACGGTCAGGGTATCTGGGAAGGTGTGCAGTTACTCGGCGGCGAAGAGCGCAGCAACTACCCGCTGACCCTCAGCGTCGACGACCTGGGCGAAGGCTTCGCCCTCGCGGTGCTGGCGCTGACGCAGATCGGCGCGCAGCGCATTTGCGGCTACATGCACACCGCGCTGGAGCATCTGGTGAACGCGCTGGAACAGGCGCCGCAACGTCCGCTCAACCGCTTGCCGATTCTTCCGGTGGAGGAATACGAGCGCTTGCTGGTCGGCTTCAACCCGACAGCGACGGCGTACCCGCGCGGGGCAACGATTCAGGCGCTGGTGCAAGTGCAGGCCGCGCAACAACCAGAGGCTCTGGCGGTGGTGCAGGGCGCGCAGCAACTGACCTATGCGCAACTCAATCAGCAGGCCAATCGCCTGGCCCATCACTTGCTCGGCCTCGGCGTGCAACCGGACGACCGGATCGCCGTGTGCCTGCAACGCAGCCCGCAAATGCTGGTGGCGCTGCTGGCGATCCTCAAGGCCGGCGCCGGTTACGTGCCGGTCGATCCGGCGTACCCGGCGGAACGCATCGCTTACCTGTTGCAGGACAGCGATCCGGTGGCGGTGCTGGCACAGGCCTCGACCCGTGAGCTGTTGGGCCGGGTGCCGGTGATCGACCTCGACCAGGACATCTGGCAGCACCTGTCCGACGCCAATCCGCAACTGCCGACATTGACCCCGGCGCATCTGGCCTACGTGATCTACACCTCGGGTTCGACCGGCCAGCCGAAAGGCGTGATGGTCGAACATGCGACCCTGGAAAACCTCGTGCACTGGCACTGCGAGGCGTTCGACCTGCGCGCGGGCAGCCACACCGCGAGTGTCGCCGGTTGCGGTTTTGACGCGATGGCCTGGGAAGTCTGGCCGGCGCTGTGCGTCGGTGCGACCCTGCATTTGCCGCCGCAGTCGATCGGCAACGAACACCTCGACGACTTGCTCGACTGGTGGTGCGCGCAACCGTTGCAGGTCAGCTTCCTGCCGACTCCGATCGCCGAATACGCCTTCAGTCGCGACCTGCAGCACCCGACGCTGCGCACATTGTTGATTGGCGGCGATCGCTTGCGCCAGTTCCCCCGCGAACACAGCTTTGCGGTGATCAACAACTACGGCCCGACCGAGGCCACGGTGGTCGCGACCTCCGGCCAGATCAATGCCGGCCGGCTGCTGCACATCGGCCGGCCCGTCAGCAACGCCAAAGTCTACCTGCTCGATGATCAGCAACGGCCGGTGCCGGTGGGCGTGACGGGTGAGTTGTACGTCGGTGGCGCGGGGGTGGCCCGGGGTTATCTGAACCGCCGCGACCTGAGCGCCGAACGCTTCCTCGAAGACCCGTTCAGCGACGAACCGCAGGCGCGCATGTACCGCACCGGCGACCTCGCACGCTGGTTGGCCGATGGCAACATCGAGTACCTGGGGCGTAACGACGATCAGGTCAAACTGCGCGGCGTGCGCGTGGAACTGGGGGAAATCGACGCCGCGCTGTCGAGTCATCCGGCGGTGCAGGACGCGGTGGTGCTGGTGCGCGAGGCGCGTTTGATCGCCTGGTTCACGGCGCGCACGGCAGTCGACATCGAGGACCTGCGCCTGCATCTGCAGGCACGCTTGCCGCAGGCCTTGGTGCCCGCCGCTTATGTGCGCCTGTCTGCGCTGCCGTTGACCGCCAACGGCAAACTCGACCGCAAGGCCTTGCCCGAACCGGATCAGGACGCCTGGCTCAGCCGCGAATACGCTGCACCGCAAGGTTCAGTGGAAACCGCGCTGGCGCAGGTCTGGGCCGAGGTGTTGCAGGTCGAGCAGGTCGGGCGTCACGACAACTTTTTCGAACTGGGCGGCCATTCGCTGCTGGCGGTGAGCCTGATCGAACGCATGCGTCAGCTCGGCC
>NZ_QAIU01000639.1:0-842 GCF_003061205.1 Pseudomonas sp. HMWF006 | reverse complement strand
GCTGTTCAGCCAGCCGACCCTCGCCGCGCTGGCCGCCGCCGTGGGCAGCGGCCGCGAAGTCGAAGTGCCGGCCAACCTGATTCCGAGCGGATGCACGCACATCACCCCGCAGATGCTGACGTTGCTGCAACTGGATCAGCCGAGCATCGAGCGGGTGGTCGCGACGGTGCCGGGTGGCGCGGCCAACGTGCAGGATATTTACCCGTTGGCGCCGCTGCAGGAAGGCATTCTTTATCACCACTTGAGCGCCGCGCAGGGCGATCCGTACCTGCTGCAATCGCGCCTTGCATTCGACAGCCTCGAACGCTTGCAAGCCTTCGCCGCCGCGCTGCGTCAGGTCATGGCCCGTCACGACATCCTGCGCAGCGGGGTGGTCTGGGAGGGCTTGGCGACGCCGGTGCAAGTGGTCTGGCGTGAGGCGCAACTGCCGGTGCAGGAGGTCATCCTCGACCCGGCGGCCGGCGATGTTCTGGCGCAGTTGTACGAGCGTTTCGACGCGCGGCATTACCGCATCGAGCTCAGTCAGGCACCGTTGATTCGTCTGGTCCATGCGCAAGACCCGGCCAATGATCGGGTGGTCGCGATGCTGCTGTTCCATCACATCGCCATGGACCACACGGCGCTGGCCGTGGTGCAGGAAGAAATGCAGGTGATCCTTTTCGGCCACGGCCAGCCACCGCTGCCGGCGGTGCCATACCGCAACTACGTGGCGCAGACGCGCCTGGGCATCAGTGAGCAGGAACATGAAGCGTTCTTCCGCACGATGCTCGGTGACATTGACGAGCCGACGCTGCCGTTCGGTCTGCTTGACGTACACGGCGACGGCAGTGACATCGAAGAAG
>NZ_QAIU01000638.1:7067-15117 GCF_003061205.1 Pseudomonas sp. HMWF006 | reverse complement strand
GAGTACGTGTTGTTGTTCGTGCTGGCGGCGGGGATGGCGGTGCTGTTTTCCGGATTGCAGGCAACCCTGGACGAACGCATCCGCCAAGGTGCATTGCTGCGCGCACTCGGCGCGGAACGGCGGTTGCTGATCAAGGCACGGCGCATCGAGTTCGGTTTGCTCGGCGCCGTGAGCGGCTTGCTGGCGGCCATCGGTTCGGAAGTGGTGAGCCTGGTGCTGTACCGCTACGCCTTCGATCTGCCGTGGCATCCGCACCCGTGGTTGCTGTTATTGCCACTGATTGGCGCGGCCTTGATTGGCGGCGCCGGAGTGTTCGGCACCCGGCGCGCGTTGAACGCGAGCCCACTGACAGTGTTGCGCGAGGGTTGATAGACTCAAGCACTCTCCATCACAAGAACTTGCCATGAGCCGTTATCGCCCTCCCCGCACCGCCGGCACCGCGCTGATCACCCCTGAAGGTGAAGCGCGGATGCGCGCCGAATTTCATGAGTTGTGGCATGTGCGCCGCCCGCAGGTGACGCAATCGGTCAGTGAGGCGGCGGCGCAGGGTGATCGCTCGGAAAACGCCGAGTACACCTACGGCAAGAAGATGCTGCGCGAGATCGACAGTCGCGTGCGTTTTCTCACCAAGCGCCTGGAAGCCTTGAAGGTCGTCAGCGAAAAACCCAGCGATCCGAACAATGTCTATTTCGGCGCCTGGGTCACCATCGAAGACGAAGACGGCAAGCAGTCGCGCTACCGCATCGTCGGTCCGGATGAACTGGATCTGAAGCTGGGTTTGATCAGCATCGACTCACCGCTGGCCCGCGCCTTGATCGGCAAGGCGCTGGACGCCGAAGTGCGGGTGCAGACGCCGACTGGCGAGCAATTCGTCTATGTCGTGGCGATCGACTACCCGTGACGCATTTCAACCACGGGTGATCAGTCCCTGCCGCGCAACACGGGTCAGCTGTTTGATCATTTCCGCAGCATCTGCAGCGCTGGGCGCCTGAATCACGGCCAGGTCGAAACTGTCGCTGGCAAAGCGTGCCAGTGACTCGCCGTCTTCGACAAACTGGATAAGGAACGCGGCAGGACCGCCGCTGCGACGTGGCCAGCCATCGAGATAACGCAACAGCGTCGGCTGATGTTTGCCACCAAGCAGGATTTTCGGGTTGCGCTGGGTGATATGCGCGGTGATCGGCGCTGGACGTGCTGGAGGGCGTAGTGCATTCATCGTGTCGTGTCTCTGCCTCAAAAGTCTGCATGGCAGGTGAGAGGCAACACCGAACCAGCGCTTTAGCGGTATTTCGAAGCCCTGTTCCGGCTTCTGACGGCAACTGTCTGAGTCACCTGGCGCCCCGCAAGTAGCTGTTTAAATCGGCGCATGAGCAACATCCTAGAGAACGTGACCGATGGGTGTCAAGAATCAGCCGCAACAAAAAAGGCCCGCACAATGCGGGCCTGTTGCTTGAGCCAGAGCGCTTAACCGGCGATGGCGCGATCCACCGAAAGCTTGCCGGCGCCTTCAATCAGTACTGCGAGGCTGCCACCGAGCAACGCCAGGGCAAACTCGTAGCCGTTGTTGGCCATGAACAGACCGTTGCTGATGTGCACGGTGAAGATGGCCACCAGCGACAGGAAGGTCAGACCCAGCGCTGCCGGACGCACCAGCAGGCCGATGATCAGCGCCAGCCCGGCGAAGAACTCGGTACCGCCGGCCAGTGTGGCCATCAGGTAACCCGGGTGCAGACCGATGCTGTCCATGTACTGCGCGGTGCCCGCCAGACCGTAACCACCGAACAGACCGAAAAGTTTTTGCGAACCGTGAGCCGCGAAGATCACGCCGACAGCGATGCGCAGGATGGTCAGACCGTAGCCGGCGCGGGTGAACAGAACTTTGTTGATCAGAGAGCTCATGGGGCATTCCTTGTTTTTGCGAGAAGTTGTGTGTGTTGGTTGGCCGCTATATTAATCAGTAAATTTCATGTTAAAAGCGCAAATATTCCGCCATAACAATCAGTTTATTAGATCATTTCCGTGAGACGATTTTTTGCGCCCCGGGCTCCAACGACTCCCGCTCCCGGTCGAACGCCAAGTAATACTTGTTCACGCTATTAACATAGCTGACAGGCCCCATTCCTACTTGCTCCATGGCGATGCGTTCGACCTGGAAAAACCACTGATTGGGGTTCAGCCCACGCCGCCGGGCTTCAGCGCGCATGCCCTGCACACGTTCGGGACCGATGTTGTAGGCCGCCAGGGTGAAGGCCATGCGCTCGCGCTCATTGAGCTTGGGGCTGTTGAAGAACTTGCGACGGATCATCGCCAGGTACTTGGCGCCGGCCTGCACGTTGGCATCGAGATTCTGAATATTGTTGACACCCACACGCTGGGCGGCGGACGGCGTGATTTGCATCAACCCGGTCGGGCCGCTGCCACTGCGGGCGCTGGGTTGCAGCGCCGATTCCTTGAACGCCAGCGCGGCAAGGTTCAACCAGTCCATGTTCTGCGCCTGGGCATGTTTTTGCAGGGTCGGGCGCAGTTTTTCCAGGCGCTGGCGATCAGCCCTGGCCAGTGGATAGTGAACCTGGTACAGCCGCCGATAGATACGCAGAAATGCCGCATCTTCGTTCGACGGTTTTTTGTAACCGCTGAGGAAACGATCAACGCTCGCCCGCAGCATCGAAGCATCGCGACGCACGAACCAGTATTCCTCTCCCGGCTCGCTGATCATCAGTTGCCGGTCGAAACGCAGCTTCGGCAAGATTTTGCCCCAACGCTCGGCAATCGGTTGCTCGACAATGGTCAGGTGGAAGATGCCGCCCTGCACCATCTCCAGCACATCTTCGACCGCCAGCGTCGGGTCGACCCATTCGATCTTGATTGGCGCCAGTTTGTGCAGCGCCAGTTTCTGATTGAGCTGACTGACCGCCTCCCCCGCCGCACTGCCGGTCGGCAACGCCAGGGTCTTGCCGGAGAGCTGTTCGACCTTGGTGTAACGCCGCTCGCCCTTGATCCCGACCAGCACCAGTGGCACGTTGCTGGCGATCGGCTCACTGCTGGCCACCGCATGGCCCGGTTGCAGTTCAAGCAACTCGCCCGGTGCAACCAGATCACCCTCGCCGCGCTGCAAGGCGCCCAGCAGCTGATCCTTGGCCTTGGGAATGATCTTGAGGGTGATTTCCTGGCCGTCACGGGCGTGGCCATTGAGGTATTGCTCGAAGGCGCGCAGGCGATGGTATTCGACACCGATGGACTGCCCTTGAACTTCACCGGAGCTGTTGCGGCTCTGGTTGACCAGCACGCGCAAGACGCGGCTGCTGCGAATCTCGGACAAGTCACGCACCTTGGCCGCCGGTACGGCTTGCAGCGGCCCGGGCAGGCGCGCAACCGCCGTCATCGGCAGCAGCAGCGAACCACACAACAGGAGCAACATCGAGGGACGAACCATCCACTCTCCGGAAAGAATACGGGGTAATTTCACCGCTGAACGGTCGAAATCACCGACGAAAACAGAGCGCCTGGAGCGCTGACAAAGTGCGAGAGACTGGCACAGTGATGGCATTACTGCCAACCCGGACTGCGTCGCGGCATCAAAAGACAGCTATAACTCGTTGTAGTTCTTGGCTTTTCTTATGAATCTACAGCTCTGGTATGCTTTCCGGCCTTCGGCCCGAGGTAGCAACCATGCAACTCATCGATATCGGCGTCAACCTGACCAACCCAAGTTTCGCCGACAAACACCAGGCCGTACTCGACCGCGCCTACGCTGCCGGGGTCTGCCAACTGGTACTGACGGGCACCAGCGTCGAGGGTAGCCAACAGGCCCTGGAACTGTGCCAGCAACTGGATGAAAGCGCTCAGCGCCTGTTCGCCACCGCCGGCATCCATCCGCATTCGGCCAGCGACTGGAACGCCGACAGCGCCCGCCGTTTGCGCAGTCTGTTGCAAGAGAACAACGTGGTCGCCGTGGGTGAATGCGGACTGGATTTCAACCGTGATTTCTCGCCGCGCCCACAGCAGGAAAAAGTCCTCGAAGAACAGCTGGCGCTGGCCGCTGAACTGCAGTTGCCGGTGTTCCTGCATGAGCGCGACGCCAGCCAGCGCCTGCTGGAGATTCTCAAAGACTTCCGCGATCAACTGCCGGCCGCCGTGGTGCACTGCTTCACCGGCGAGCAAAAGGCGTTGTTCAGTTACCTCGATCTGGACCTGCACATCGGCATCACCGGCTGGATCTGCGATGAGCGCCGGGGCACGCATTTGCACCCGCTGGTCAAGGAGATCAAGCGTGGACGGCTGATGCTGGAAAGCGACGCGCCGTACTTGCTGCCGCGCACCCTGCGGCCGAAACCGAAAAACGGCCGCAATGAACCGGCCTACCTGACCGAGGTGTTGCGCGAAGTGGCGTTGCATCGAGGTGAGACCGAGGAAGATCTGGCGGCGCATACCACTGCATGTGCCCGCGTGTTTTACGGTTTACCCACACTTCCCTGACACCCTAAAAATTCAATGCAGGCTAACTCCTACACGGGCGGGACCTGATCGTCTGTTGACTCATATCAAGATCTTCCAGTCTGCATAGCGGCACAATAATGGCACCTTGCCAATGCTGTTTCCGCTATCAGAGAAGACCTCCATGGGTGCCTGGCTTAGCAATATCTCGCTGAAATACAAATTCTGGGCGGTTAACGCGGTCGCCTTTGTCACCACCCTGCTGTTGGTGTTGTACGCCGTGCAACTTGAACAGCAGGCTCGCAGCCACGCCGCGCAAACGTCCGCTCAGGCTCAGGCGCAGTTGCTCAAGGCCTGGCCGGCCGGGCAAGCCCTGCCCAAGGCCGATCAGGTACTGACCTTCAAACGCGGCGAAGCGCCCCGCCTCAATGATCAGCCGCTGCTGGAGGTCACCGACAGCAACGGCTGGAACGAGATCAATCCGATGCCGCTGTTCGGTGACAACCCGCTGATGGGCGCCGAAGTGTTCAGCCGCGCCGACGGTCAGCACGTCGCCGTGATTGCCTATGGCCCGAGCCTGAGTCAGGTGTTCAGCGAGCGATTCGCCAACTACGCGGTGGCGGTGTTTATCCTGATGCTGGCGATGCTCGGCGCTTCGCAGTTGCTGATCCGCTTTCTGCTCAGCCAGCTCAACACGTTGAAAGACGTGATGCTGCATGTCGAGAAAAGCGGTGACCTCTCCGCTCGGGTGCCGCTGGCCTGCAAAGATGAAGTCGGGCAGATGGCCAATGCGTTCAACGCGATGCAGGCCGGTTATCAACGGGTGGTCACCACCGTTGCCAACACGGCGCGGCAACTGGATGTCGGCGCGGCGCGACTGGCGTCGAGCATGAACGAAGTGCGCCACGGCATGCTCGGGCAACAGAGCGAAACCGATCAGGCCGCCACCGCCATCAACGAGATGACCGCCACCGTTTACCACATCGCCCAACACGCCGGCGCCACCCGTGACCTGTCGCAGACCGCCGATGGCCTGGCCGGCAGCGGCCAGCAAGTGGTGGCCCGGGTGCAGCATTCGATCGCCGGGCTATCGAGCGGCGTGCAGCAGACCGCCGAGATGATTCAGCGTCTGGCCGAGGACAGCCAAAAGATCAACGGCGTGGTCAGCGTGATCCACAGCATCGCCGAACAGACCAACCTGTTGGCGCTGAACGCCGCCATCGAAGCCGCGCGTGCCGGCGAGATGGGCCGTGGCTTTGCCGTGGTCGCCGATGAAGTGCGCAACCTGGCGAAACGGGTGCAGACCTCGACGGACGAGATCACCACCATGGTCTCGGCGTTGCAGGCCGGCACACGCGACGCGGTGGATTTCATGCAGGAGAGTTCGTACAAGGCCGATGACTGTGTGCAACAGGCGCAAGCGGCCGGTGAAGCGCTGGCGGAAATCACCGGTGCCGTGGCGCAGATGCGCGAGAGCAACACGCAGATTGCGGTGGCTGCGGAACAGCAGAGTCAGGTGGCGGAAGAGATGAATCGGGCGGTGGTGAGCATTCGGGATGTGACCGAGAACACAGTGCAGCAGACCGTGGATTCGGCGACGACCAGTAATGAGTTGGCGACGTTGGCTGGGGAGTTAAGCAAGGCGATAGGCCAACTCAAACTCTGAAAGCCTCATCGCGGGCAAGCTCGCTCTCACAGGTTTCATGGGTGCTCACAAAATGGCTGCTCACTGCAGATCACTGTGGGAGCGAGCTTGCCCGCGCTGGCGCCTGCCGAGACACCAGCGAATCCAGCCATAGTGCCTATCACCGCCATAGCCAACCTCGATTCGCCGCCCCACCCGCCCCGGCCTATTCTTCAACCTTGTGTTCAACATGGATCGAGGAGTAGTCAACATGGGCAAACGTCACCCCAATCTTCCCGCGTGGCAATGGCGCGCGTACCCGAACAATCATCAGCACCCGACCAATCTGGTGCTGCACCTGATTGCCGTACCGCTGTTCATCGTGGCATTTCTGCTGATCGTCTCCGGGGTGTTCAGCCTGAGCCTGGCCAGCGTGGCTATCGGTGTGATCGGCATCATCGCGGCGCTGGGTCTGCAGCGCCACGGCCACAGCCTGGAGGCGCAAGCCTCCGAGCCGTTCAGTGACCGCAAGGATGCCGTGTCGCGCTTGCTGGTCGAACAATTCCTGACCTTTCCACGGTTTTTCCTCAGCGGCGGCTGGTGGCGCGCCTGGCGTGAGCGCCACCGTCGGCATTGATTCAGGCGAAGATCGTGACGGTCTGGCGACTCATGGCAATCAATTGCCCTTGCGCGCTCCAGAGCTTGGCGGCCACATGGCCGTAACCGTCGGCGGCGTACTCAATGTCGGCGAGGTATTTGCACCAGTCCAGCGTGCTTAAATCGTGTAACGGTTGCACGAATTCAATGGTCCAGGTCAACGTGCTGCCCGGTGCCGGTTTCTTCAGATACGGCAACAGTGCCGGAGGCCATGCATCCACCAGCGCCAGCAGATGCGCCTCACTGACCGGCTCTTCCTTGACGTCCCCACGCAACCGCACCCAGCCGCCCATCTGCCGCGATTGAGTGCGGGTGAACGGCATGCCGCCGACACTCCAGCGCATCGCCAGATGACGCATGAACTCCGGGGTCACGCCCTTGATATAGGGCAGTTCCTGGCATTCCTCCCAGTGTTTCATGTCAACGGCCGGATAGGCCGCAACGGCCACTTCCGAAGGGCGCGAAGCACCGAAGCTGCCTTGCACGATCGTCACTACCTGCCCGTTCTGCATGGCCCGCCCCAGCACCTGGCTGACCGCTTTGCCTTCGCGCAACACATCGACTTCGAAACTCACTGGCACTTGCGGCTCGACCGGGCCGACAAAGGTGATCGCCAGCGACCGCACCGGGCGATCTGCCGGCACCTTCGCGCGCATGGCTTCATATTGCAGCGCCGCCACCAGGCCACCAAAACTGGCGCGGCCCTGACCCCACTCGGCGGGAATCGTCAGTTCCGGTTGACGGCGGACCGCCTCCAGCAGATCGGAAAAGCGCATGACAACCTCGGCAATCAAGAAATGAATGCCGCGATCTTAACCAGCATGGCAGAGCGCCGCAGCGTCTATTCCGGTCAAATGGGCTGACAGAAAGGCCTTACACCGATTTGCCAGCCCGCTCCCTCGGGGGGATCTGAGGGGAATTCAGGATTTGAAGCAGGTCGCGCTGAATTTTTCGAGCACGCGGTCGACCTTGAGTTCGGCCGCGATCAGCCCGGCCTGCCAGGTGGCGACGCAGGGTTGCAGGTCGGATTCCTGCTGCGCCTTGGCCAGCCATTGCCAGCAATCGTGCCAGTCACCCAATGCCCCTTGCGTGGCCTTCAAGTGTTTCAGCGCCGCCTTCGGCAAGCGATCCAGCTCGGGATAGGCTTCGATGCCATAGCGCACACGCTTGATCAGCAAGCGCAGGCGATGACGATCGTGGGCCGGATCGTGCAGTGCCTCGTCGAGTTTCTCCCATTGCTTGCCGAGACGTTTTTCAATGCGTTTATCCAGGTCCTTGAGCAATCCTTGCCGCTGGGACGCCCGCAGGAAGCGCGGGAACGCGTCGAGAATCATC
>NZ_QAIU01000638.1:6254-7057 GCF_003061205.1 Pseudomonas sp. HMWF006 | reverse complement strand
CTTCACGGTCGCGCCACGGCGTCGTCACCTGGCCAACCGCTGACGCGGCGTCTTCCAGTTGCTCGACGCCGGGCAAGCCGCGCAACGGCCGCAACAGGCTGCGCAAGCGTCGCACGGTGGTGCGCAAGTCGTGCAACGCCTCGGGGTCGGTGCGCGCCGTCAGGCGCGCCTGACAGGCCAGCAACCGCACTTCCAGGCTCAGAACATGAGCTACCAACCGGTCAACCAACACAGACATCACTTGCTCCTGATTCAAATGGCTTGCGGGACGAGTCTGATGTTTTGCGAACTCAGCATCCTTGCTTCACGTCAGCAGCTTAGCGTCCGGCGCGGGATTCGCGAATGTAGAAGCGCGCCTTCTCGGCTTTGTTGCTGCACCCTTCGAAACCTTCGAATTGCTGCTGGGTTTTCGCCGCCGTCAGCAACGACAGCGCCTTGGAATAACTGACCGTACCGGCAAACCCTTCGGCCTTGGCCAGGTCCAGCTCATGCCACGCTGCATCGAGCTGGCTGCCGCAGGTGTCACGGTACGCGGTCTTGCCGGCGCAACCGGCCAATGCCAGAGCCATCAACGGCACACAGATCCAGGCTTTCATCACTCACACCTCAACGATAGGTCAACAGACGTGCAGGTAAGACGGTCGGGCTGCAAAAAAGTGCCTTGCCCGACTCGAATCTGCGCTGGCGAAAAGGATAGCGCTGAAACATCACGCCATTGTGAAAAACGACGCCACCGGCGCACTGAGCGACCTCGGCGATTGAGCCCGTCTGTCGAAGGGTGCATTGTGGGACCTTGTCGGGAG
>NZ_QAIU01000638.1:4578-6244 GCF_003061205.1 Pseudomonas sp. HMWF006 | reverse complement strand
GGGTTATGCCCATATCGGGGTCATTGAAGAAATCGAACGACGCGGTTACGACATCGCCTGTATTGCCGGTTGTTCGATGGGCGCCGTGGTGGGCGGAATTTACGCCGCCGGCAAACTCGACGAGTACCGCAACTGGATCGAAAGCCTGGATTACCTCGATGTGCTGCGCTTGGTGGACGTGAGCTTTCGCCTCGGCGCGATTCGTGGCGAGAAAGTCTTCGGGCAGATCCGCAAGATCGTCGGCGAAATCAATATCGAGGACCTGCGCATCCCCTACACCGCTGTCGCCGCCGACCTTACCAACCAGCAGGAGATCTGGTTTCAGGAAGGTTGCCTGCACCAGGCCATGCGCGCCTCGGCGGCGATTCCCAGCCTGTTCACCCCGGTGATGCAAGGCAATCGCATGCTGGTCGACGGCGGCATCCTCAACCCGTTGCCGATCGTGCCGGTAGTGTCCAGCCATTGTGATCTGATCATCGCGGTCAATCTCAACTCGACCAACCAGCGCCATTACCAATTGCCGGTGATCCAGCGCCCCGCCGCGTTCCGCTCGCGGTTTGACAGTCTGATCGCGTCACTGGGTTCGAAGATGCCATTCCGCCGCAAACAGGCCGAGCAATTACTGATGCTTGAGCAGGAAGCGTTGCGCGCCGAGGCGGCAGACATCAACCCGTGGCTCGAAGGTGTCGGGCCGGAGAGCCAGCAACCGGCGGCCGCCCCCGAGCGTGAAGGCGCACCGAAGTCGGCGACCGGTTCGTTCATCATCGACAACGTCGGCCCGGCGTCGTTGCTCGACCTGATCAACCAGAGTTTCGAGGTGATGCAGACCTCGCTGGCGCAGTACAAGATCGCCGGGTATCCGCCGGATATCCTGATCAACGTGCCGAAACGGGTGTGCCGGTTTTTCGAGTTTTACAAGGCGCCGGAGTTGATCGCACTGGGACGGGAGATTGCCCGGGATACGCTGGATCGCTATGACAGCGAGCAGGGCTGAAATCCCGGCAGCCTGACCGGGCCTCTTCGCGGGCAAGCCCGCTCCCACAGGGTTCTCGGGTGTTACTGAAATGTGTGTTGCACACCGTCCACTGTGGGAGCGGGCTTGCCCGCGAAGAGGCCAGACCAGCCAACACAAAACCTACAGACTGTTCTCACTCAACAAGCGATACCCAACCCCCGCCTCCGTCACGATAAACCGCGGCTGCGTCGGATCATCCGCGAGTTTCTGGCGCAAATGCCCCACCACAATCCGCAAATAATGACTGTCCTCGGTATGGGTCGGCCCCCAGATGTCCTTGAGCAATTGCTGCTGGGTGATCACCCGTCCCGGATGCCGTGCCAGTTGCGCCAGCACGGCGTATTCCTTGCGGGTCAGCGCCACTTCGACCCCGTCGAGCAGCACCCGGCGATAGGCGAGGTCGACGGTCAGCGGGCCGAAACTCAACGCCGCCTGTTGCGCTTCTCCCGCCGGCGCCTGACGTAACAGCGCGCGGATTCGTGCGAGAAACTCCTGAATGCCGAACGGCTTGGTCACGTAGTCATTGGCGCCGCCATCCAGCGCCTGCACCTTCTGCCCTTCACTGGCGCGCACCGACAGCACCAGCACCGGCGCCGTGGCCCACTCGCGAAATTCGCGCAGCACTTGCTGGCCGTCCATGTCCGGCAGACC
>NZ_QAIU01000638.1:3450-4568 GCF_003061205.1 Pseudomonas sp. HMWF006 | reverse complement strand
GTCGAGCACCAGCAAGTCCGGCTTGTTCAGCGCCGCCTGCGCCAGGCCCTCGGCACCCGTGCCGGCCTCCAGCACTTTGTAGCCCTGTGACGCGAGGCTGATGCGCAAAAACTTGCGAATCTGCGGTTCGTCGTCGATCACCAAAATGGTCGCGGTCTGGCTCATGAATTCACATCAACACAAAAGATTGGCAAGAGAGTAGCGCAGTAGCGATCAGGCTTCATCGTCCATCCCCGGCTGCGTCTGCAACGGCAGGTGCAAGGTGATGCAGGTGCCGCGGCCGTCGATACCGTCGGCGACGCTGATGCGCCCGCCGTGGGCGCCGACCATGCCCTGACAGATCGCCAGCCCCAGGCCGGTGCCCTGGCCGCCACGATCACCGCGTGCGGCGGTGTAGAACATATCGAAAATCTTCGCCCGTTCGTCCTCGGGAATCCCCGGGCCTTCATCGCTGACCGAAAAGAAAATCTCTTGGTCATTGGCGCCTGCGATGAGTTGCAACCGACCGTGGGGCGGCGAGAACCGTGCTGCGTTCTCCAGCACGTTGACCAGCGCCTGTTCGATCAACGCGGCGTGCACGTACAGCAACGGCAATTCGCCGGGCACATCGGCACTGACCTGCAACGGCGCCAGCACTGCGCGCAGGCGATTGAGCGAACTGCCGACGATGTCTGCCGGCGACACCCAGTCGCGCGCCAGTTTCAGTGCACCGTGGCCGAGGCGGGTCATGTCGAGCAGGTTCTGGATGTAGCGGTCGAGGCGCTCGGCCTCATCGCGGGTGCCTTCGAGCAACTCGCGACGGTCCTCCAGCGGGATCGCTTCGCCGAGTGCCAGCAGGCTGTCGATGCTGCCGCGCATGGCGGTCAGCGGCGTGCGCAGATCGTGGGACACCGAGGCCAGCAACGCGCTGCGCAACTGCTCGGTTTCGCCATGCAGGCGCGCCGCTTCCAGATCATCCGCCAGTTGTGCCCGGGCCAGCGCCTGCGCCAGCGGCTGACTTAACGCGGTGAGCAAGCGACGACGCTGACCGCTCAAGGTCTGGCCTTCTTTGGCGCAGACCCCAAGCAGCGCCAGCGGCCCATCCTCGACCGACAGCGGCCACCACCACCAACGTCCGA
>NZ_QAIU01000638.1:1525-3430 GCF_003061205.1 Pseudomonas sp. HMWF006 | reverse complement strand
TCGACTTTCCAGCCGCCCTGGCCGTCGCGATTGAGCAGGCACAGTTGCAGATCACTCCAGCCGTTGAGGTGTTGCGCTGCGGCGCTGACCACGGCCTGACGATCCGTCGCGGCAGTGAGTTTGCGCGACAGGTCGAGCAGTTCGGTGGTCTCTTCCTGGGTGTCACGCAGCGCCTGCAGTTGTCGACGCTGACGCGCCGCGAGGTTGCCGGTGAGCGCCGCCATCAGCAGGAAAAACAGCAAGGTCAGGACGTCTTCTTCACGCTGGATGGCGAAGGAAAAATTCGGCGGAATGAACAGGAAATCGTAGGTCAGAAACGATAGCGCGGCGCAGGCCAGGGCCGGCCCGAGACTGCTGCGCACCGCCACCAGCAACACCGCGGCGAGGAACACCAGCGAGATGTTCGGCAACGGCAAAATACTCGATACCGCCCACGCCAGCGCACAGGCCAGCACCGTGGCGACCAATGCCAGCAGATAGTCGAACCAGACCAGCGTCGGCGTCACTTGCAGGCGCTGCTGAGGGTGTTCACGGTCGTTATCGAGGACGTTGATTTCCAGGCCATGCGCCTGCCGCAGCAAACGTGCGGCGAGCCCGCCACCGAACAGGCGACGACGCAGACTCGGCCGCGACTGACCGACCAACACCAGACTCGCACGGCGTTCGGCGGCATGCTGAATCAGGGTCTTCGCCACTTCACCGGCACGCAGCAATACCACTTCACCGCCCAGACGCTCGGCCAATTGCTGCGCGCTTTGCAGGCGCAGGCGCGACTGTTCATCGCGCACCGTGCCGTTGTCGACATGCACCAGACTCCACGGCAAATGCCGACGCTGGGCGACGCGACTGGCGTGACGCACCAGACGTTCAGCCTGTGCATCGCCATCGACGCCCACCAGCAAACGGCCGCGCACTGCCGGGGCCGCCTGACCGAGCTGGCGATAACCCTGGGCGAGATCGTTATCGACCTGCGCGGCCGCCGTTTGCATCGCCAGCTCACGCAATGCAGTGAGGTTGGTCTGGGTGAAAAACGCATCAATCGCCGCGCGCGCCTGTTCCGGCACGTAGACCTTGCCCTCGCGCAGACGCTCGAGCAGTTCACGGGGAGGCAGGTCGATCAGCAGCAGTTCGTAGGCTTCCTGCAGCACCCAGTCCGGCAGGGTTTCGCGTACCTGCACACCGGTGATGCCGCGCACCTGATCATTAAGGCTTTCCAGGTGCTGGACGTTGACGGTGGTGAACACGTCGATGCCGGCGGCGAGCAGTTCCTGAATGTCCTGCCAGCGCTTGGCGTGGCGACTGCCGGGGGCGTTGCTGTGGGCCAGTTCATCGACCAGCACCAGTTTCGGCTTCGCCGCGAGCAGACCGTCAAGGTCCATTTCTTCAAGCATGACGCCACGGTATTCCGAGCGCACCAGCGGTTGCTGCGGCAGACCGCCAAGCAGCGCTTCAGTCTCGGCGCGGCCATGGGTTTCGACCACGCCGGCGATGACTTTCACGCCTTGGCGCAGTTGGGTGTGGGCAGCCTGGAGCATGGCGTAGGTCTTGCCGACGCCGGGGGCGGCGCCGAGGAAAACCTTGAGCCGGCCACGGCCGTCGCGGGGCAGGTCTGCTAACAGCGCATCGGCGCGGCCGGAGTCGCTCATGCTGGGAGTTCTCTCTTGCTGATGTTGATTCGGTGTTCGTTATGGCCCCTTCGCGAGCAAGCTCGCTCCCACATTTGGAACGCGTCCTCCTGTGGGAGCGAGCTTGCTCGCGAATGGCAACATCACAGAACTACAGTTTTTCCAGTGCCATGTTCAGCGCCAGCACATTCACCACTGGCGGTCCCACCAGCGGCTGTTCGGTATGCGCATCGAGCAGTTGCTGCAAGGTAGACACCGGCAAGTTTCGCGCTGCGGCAAC
>NZ_QAIU01000638.1:0-1513 GCF_003061205.1 Pseudomonas sp. HMWF006 | reverse complement strand
CCCGTGTCGCCAGAGCCGGATTACTCGGCGCCAGGTTGCTGGCACTGCTGGAAACGGTCGCAAACGCGCCCGCCGAAGGACGCGGATGGAACCACGCATCACCGACGAAATCCTGGGCGATCAGCGACGAGCCGCGGACTTTACCGGTAGCGTCATGCACCAGGCTGCCATTGGCCTGCTCGGGAAAGGCAACCTGCGCGACACCGGTGACCACCAGTGGATAGGCGACGCCGGTGATCAGGGTCATCAGCACCAGCAGGCTCAGGGCCGGACGTATCATTGTGGACATTGCAAAATCCTCGAATTCGTTGGGCAACTTGGGTGGAGTGTCAGGGAGACTTCTTCCCCCCTCACCCCAGCCCTCTCCCCCAAGGGGGCGAGGGGGAAAGGGAGCCGATTTCTGTATCGTTCAAGACCTGAATTCGGCTCGGTATTTCAGGTCGATGCAGCTTCCGTAATCACCTCGGTCGGTCCCCTCTCCCCTTGGGAGAGGGTCAGGGTGAGGGGCTGCGATATCAGCCTCACACCAGATGCAGCGCCGTGAGCAGCATGTCGATCGCCTTGATCCCCACGAACGGCACCAGAATCCCGCCCAGTCCGTAGATCAGCAGGTTGCGCCGCAACAACGCCGCCGCACTCGCCGCCTGCACCCGCACACCGCGCAGGGCCAACGGAATCAGCACGACAATGATCAAGGCGTTGAACACGATCGCCGAAAGAATCGCGCTCTGCGGACTGGTCAGGTGCATGATGTTCAGCACGCCCAGTTGCGGATAGATCGCCGCGAACAGCGCCGGCAGGATCGCGAAGTACTTGGCTACGTCGTTAGCGATGGAAAAGGTCGTCAGCGCGCCACGGGTCACCAGCAATTCCTTGCCGATCTGCACCACGTCCAGCAGCTTGGTCGGGTCGCTGTCGAGGTCGACCATGTTCGCCGCTTCGCGCGCCGCCTGGGTGCCATCGTTCATCGCCATGCCGACGTCAGCCTGGGCCAGCGCCGGGGCGTCGTTGGCGCCGTCGCCGCACATGGCGACCAGACGACCGTCGTTCTGTTCGTGACGGATGCGCGCCAGTTTTTTCTCCGGAGTGGCTTCGGCGAGCACGTCATCGACGCCTGCTTCAGCGGCGATGGCGGCAGCGGTCAACGGGTTGTCGCCGGTGACCATCACAGTGCGAATTCCCAGTTTGCGCAGCTCGGCGAAACGTTCGCGAATGCCTGGTTTGACCACGTCCTTGAGGTGGATCACACCAAGCAGTTTGCCGTCGACGCAGACCAGCAACGGGGTGCCGCCGCTCTGGGCGATCTTGTCGATTTCCCGCGACAGGGCCGGGGCCAGATCAGCGCGTTTTTGTCCGATGAAACTCAGCAGCGAATCCACCGCACCTTTGCGATAAACCCGGCCCTGATAGTCGACACCGGACAAACGGGTTTCGGCACTGAACGGTACGGCGGTCAGGGTATCCAGGGCCGGGTTTATCGCAAAGGTGCGGTGGATTCGCTGCTGAGTTTCAT
>NZ_QAIU01000077.1:0-2304 GCF_003061205.1 Pseudomonas sp. HMWF006 | reverse complement strand
CAAAAACCCACCTTTCCTCACCGCTACCGGTTTGGCCATCAACGCGAGGCGACTGTTCTGCTGCCGCACCGCCTGCAATTTATTCAACGCCCGACCCACCTCTGTGCGCTGTTCCATGCACTGACGGGTGAGGTTCTTGTCGAGCCGGTAAATGATGCTCGACGTCAACGCCGTGAACGTGGCTTGTGAAGGCGTATCGGCGAGGATGCTCTGTTCACCCATGACCTCGCTCGGCCCCATGCGCCCGGCTTCGGTCTGGCCGGTGCCATCGGGCACGGTCGCACTGACCACGCCGGTGGCGATGACAAACAGACTGTCGGGCACTTCATCCAGCCCCAGCACCACCTGACCGGCTGCGTACTGTTGCGCGACCATCGACTCGGCGAGGCGATCGCGTTCCTCATGGCTCAACGAACGGAAGACTTTCACTTCATCGAGCAGTGCCCGGGCGCGGGTGGAGGGCTCGATCACGCCATCGGGATGCCGGGAAATACCTGCGGCTTCGAGATGACGGTGGGCGAGGTCGAACAGTTGATTGCGTACATCGCTTTTCTTGCCCAACTCACTGATGAAACCGCTGGCGACGTACTCCGACATCTCTTCACCGGCTTCTTTCAAAACGGCTTTGGGCGGTGGATTCAACAGCAGGCTGCTGCTGCCTTGCAGGGTGCGGTCGAGGGCGTCGAGCACGCGCCGGGGGCGAATATGGTTCGGCACCTTGATGCTGATCGAGACACCGTGCAGGTTGGTCGGGCGACTGAGATTGACGATCTTCGCCTTGGCCGCCACCGAGTTCGGCACCACGGCCAGGGTGCCGGTGCTGGTCAGCAGGTGCGTGGCGCGCCAGTCGATGTCGAGCACCTTGCCCTCGACGCCGTCGATCACCACGAAATCGTCCACCTGATAGGGTTTGGTGGTGTTGAGCACGATCCCCGAGAACACGTCGCTCAAAGTGCTTTGCAGCGCCAGACCGACGACGATCGCCACCACCCCGGAGGTCGCCAGCAAACCTTTGACTGGCAACTCCAGCACATAACCGGCGGCCGCGACGATCGCCGCCAGGAACACCAGTGCGCCGATCACGTCCTGCAACAGCCGACCGCTGTGGCCGATGCGCCGCATCAGCACCAGACCGATCACTTCGGTCAGCACTCGCGCAGCGTACAGCCACCAGACAATCCCCAGCGCCGTCGCGCCCAGTTGCGCCACGCGATCATCGGCCAACAGCGGTGCCTGCAACGGACTGACGCCGGCGTTGATCACCAGCGCGGTAAACGTCAGAAACAGCACCAGCCGCACACCGACTCTCGGGGCGCGATGAGTGAAGGGCGAGAAGTGCCAGAGCAGCGCGTCGAGCACCAGCAGGAGGGCACTCAGAGACAGCAGGTGAGTGAGGAGGAAGGACATGGCAATCTCCGGAGCTGCACGAATTCAGTGAAGATTTTTTGGTGTTGAAGAGGTTTTTGTGGCGAGAGATCGGGTTCAGTTCAAATGAGTCTTCAGCTCAGCCGCCGCCTGCCGCACGGCCGCCTTCACTTCCGGAATCTGACTCAGCGGGTTGAGCAAGCCAAAGTCATGAATCATCCCGTTGTAGCGCACCGAGGTCACCGGTACACCGGCCGCATCCAGGTGCCGTGCATAGCCTTCGCCTTCATCGCGCAACACGTCGAACTCGGCGGTCTGCACCAGCGCAGCGGGCAGGCCTTTGAGTTGTTCGGCGCTGGCGTTCAGCGGCGAGGCATGGATCTGCGCCCGCTCGGCCGGGTTGGTGGTGTAGTTGTCCCAGAACCACTGCATCATGCCTTTGGTGAGGAAGTGGCCTTCGGCGAACTGCTGGTACGAGCCGTCGTCGAACTGTGCGTTGGTCACCGGCCACATCAGCAACTGGAAGCGCAACGCCGGGGTTTTCTGTTCCTTGGCCATCAAGGCCACGACCGCCGCCATGTTGCCGCCGACGCTGTTGCCGGCCACTGCCAGGCGCTTGCCGTCGACACCGATGTCTTTGCCATGCTCGGCGACCCATTTCGTCGCGGCGTAAGCCTGGTTGATCGCAGTCGGGTACTGCGCTTCCGGCGACGGCGTGTAATCGACATACACCGCGACGGCACCAGAACCCACCACCAGATCACGGATCAGGCGCTGGTGGGTCGGGAAATCGCCCAGTACCCAGCCGCCACCGTGGAAGAACATGAACACCGGCAGCTCGCCTTTGACCTTGGCCGGGCGTACCACTTTCAGGTTGATGGTCTGGCCATCGACCTTGATCGCCTTGTCGCTGACCTCAACCCCGGAGAGGTCCACCTT
>NZ_QAIU01000076.1:13120-15965 GCF_003061205.1 Pseudomonas sp. HMWF006 | reverse complement strand
GATCTACACCTGCCATCACATCCTCATGGACGGCTGGAGCACTTCGCAGTTGTTCGGCGAAGTGTTGCAACGCTACGCCGGTATGACCCCGGCCGTGTCACAGGGACGCTATCGCGATTACATCGAATGGCTCGGCCAGCGCGATCAGCAGGCCAGTCGCGAATTCTGGACGGCGGCACTGGCCGATCTCGACGAGCCGACACGTCTGGCCAGTGCCGTGGCGGGCGGGCAAGCGCTTGCCGCAGGTTATGCCGATCACGAGCACGTCTTCAGCGAGGCGTTGACGGCGGACCTCAACCGTTTCGCCCGCGAGCAGAAAGTCACCCTCAACACCCTGGTGCAAGCGGCGTGGCTGGTGCTGTTGCAGCGTTACACCGGGCAGGACAACGTCGCCTTCGGCGCCACGGTGGCCGGACGTCCGACCGACTTGCCGGGCGTCGAACAACAGATCGGTCTGTTCATCAACACCTTGCCGGTGGTGGCGGCGCCGTCCGCAGAGATCGTCGTCAGCCAGTGGCTGCAACAGGTGCAGGGCCTCAATCTGGCGCTGCGCGAGCATGAGCACACCCCGCTTTACGACATTCAGCGTTGGGCCGGTGCGGGTAACGGGGCGCTGTTCGACAGCATCCTGGTGTTCGAAAACTACCCGATGGCCGAAGCCCTGCAACAGGGCCCGGCTACCGGTTTGACGTTCTCGGCGATCCGTCGTCAGGAACAGACCAACTACCCGTTGACGCTGGTGGCGGTCACCGGGCGTGAGCTGAGCCTGGGCATCAGTTACGACCGGGCCGGTTTCGCTGCGACGACGATCAACGCGTTGAGCGCGCAACTGGAAAGCCTGCTGACGCAGTTCCTCGCCGATGCCACCCAGCCGCTGGGTGCGCTGCACCTGCTGGCAGCGCCGCAACGCGAAGCAGCGATCGAGTGGGGCAAGGCCGCCGCCTCGGCGCCAGATGCGCGCACGGTGCTGGAACACATTGCCGCGCAGGTGCAGCGCCAGCCACACGCGCAGGCTGTGGTGTTTGCCGAGCAACACATCGACTACCAGAGTCTCGATGCCCGGGCCAATCGACTGGCGCACAAGCTGCAAGCGTTGGGCGTGGGACCGGAAGTGCGCGTGGGCGTGTGCATGCGTCGTACACCGGACATGCTCGTCGGCTTGTTGGCAATCCTCAAGGCCGGTGGTGCCTATGTACCGCTCGACCCGGATTACCCGCAGGAGCGTTTGCTGCACATGCTCGACGACAGCCGTGCCGCCGTGCTGCTTACCGAGCCGGCCGCACTGGCGCTGCTGCCTGAAACCTTGAGCGCGCAGGTGCTGTTGGTGGAAGAGGGCGCACTGGATGCGCTCCCGGCTACCGCACCGCTGGCGAATGTCACCGCGCAGAATCTGGCGTACGTCATCTACACCTCCGGCTCCACCGGCAAACCGAAAGGCGTGGCCATTACCCACGGCAACCTGTCGGCGTTGATTCAGTGGTCGGCCGGGGTCTATCGCGAAGAGCAACTGCGTGGCGTGCTGGCGTCGACGTCGATCTGCTTCGACCTGTCGGTCTGGGAAATCTTCGTCACCCTGGCCTGCGGGGGTCGCCTGGTGCTGGCGGACAACGCGCTGGCGCTGGCCGAGCTGCCGGCGCGCGAACAGGTCACGCTGATCAACACCGTGCCGTCGGCGATTGCCGCGCTGCAACGGGCCGGGCAGATTCCGCGGTCGGTGGCGACCATCAATCTGGCGGGCGAACCGCTCAAGCAAAGTCTGGTGGACAGTTTGTACGCGAGCACGTCGGTGCAACAGGTCTATGACCTCTACGGGCCTTCGGAAGACACCACCTATTCGACCTTCACCCTGCGCACGCCGCACGGGCAGGCGAACATCGGTCGGCCGCTGCAAAACACCGTGGCCTATCTGCTCGACACTCAACTGCAAGTACTGCCGGCAGGTGTGCCGGCCGAGCTGTACCTGGGCGGTGCCGGGGTGACCCGTGGCTACCTGATGCGCGCCGCGCTGACCGCCGAACGCTTTGTGCCGAACCCGTATGCCAGCAACGGCGAACGGCTGTACCGCACCGGCGATCTGGTGCGCCAGGGCAGTGACGACAACATCGAGTACATCGGCCGTGCCGACCATCAGGTGAAAATTCGCGGCTTCCGTATCGAACTCAGCGAAATCGAAGCGCGCTTGCTGGAGCAGAACGAAGTCCGTGAAGCCGTGGTGCTCGCCCAGGACGGTGCTGCCGGTAAACACCTGCATGCCTACGTCGTCGCGGCGCAGCCGGTGGCCGGGCAACCGGCCTTGGCCGAACGCCTGCGCAGCGCACTCGCCGCGTGCTTGCCGGCGCACATGGTGCCGGGGCACTTGCACCTGATCGACGCCATCCCGCTGACCCCCAACGGCAAGCTCGATCGCAAGGCGCTGATGGCGCTGGGTGACAGCCCGACACAGCAGCACTATCAGGCGCCGCAGAGCGATCTGCAGTGGGACGTGGCGGCGGTCTGGCAGGAGGTGCTGGAGGTCGAGCGCGTGGGCCTCGCGGACAACTTCTTCCAGCTCGGCGGGCACTCGTTGCTGGCCACACTGGTGGTCACCCGGATCAAGGAACGTCTGGGCGACAAGGTGCCACTCAAGGAACTGTTCGAAACCGACACCCTCAGGGCGTTCTGTGCGCGGATCGAGGCCTTGCGCGTCGAAATGTCGCCCGTTCAGGATGAATTGGCTAAATCCCTGGAGGCCCTCAAACGTCTATCCCTCGATGATCTGGAAAAACTGATTTCTTGAGAGGGAAAAACGCGTGCAAGAGTTAATCGAGTCGGTAGGACAACTTTCGGCTAAGCAAAGAAAGGCTCT
>NZ_QAIU01000076.1:0-13110 GCF_003061205.1 Pseudomonas sp. HMWF006 | reverse complement strand
CGTTGCTGCTGTCCTACGCTCAGCAGCGCCAGTGGTTTCTCTGGCAGTGGGCGCCGCACAGCGCCGCCTACAACATTCCGACGGCCCTGCGTTTGCAGGGCCCGCTGGATGTCAGCGCGCTGGAGCGCAGCGTCCAGGCGCTGATCGAACGACACGAAACCTTGCGCACGGTGTTCACTCAGGAAACCGGGCAACCGTTGCAAGTGGTCCTGCCGGCAGGACCCTTTGCACTGGAGATCCATCAGCCGGGCGCTGAGCTGGCCAACGACCCGGATGCCTCGATCCTGGCGTTCGTGCAGACCCAGAGCCAGCAAACCTTCGACCTGGAGCACGGCCCGCTGTTGCGCGCAGCCTTGCTGCAAGTCACCCCGAATGAGCATGTGCTGGTGCTGACCCTGCACCACATCGTCTCCGATGGCTGGTCGCTTCAAGTGATGATCGAGGAACTGGTGCAGCTCTATGCCGGCTTCAACCTCGGTCACGACGCCGGCCTGCCGGCCTTGCCGATTCAATATGCCGACTACGCCCTGTGGCAACGGCAGTGGATGGAAGCCGGTGAGCAGGCGCGGCAACTGGCCTACTGGCAAGACAAGCTCGGCGGCGAGCAACCGGTGCTGGAACTGCCGATGGATCGTCCGCGCTCGATCGAGCAAAGCTTTGCCGGCGCCAGCCACAACCTGATTCTCGACCCGGCGCTGAGCAACGCGCTCAAAGCCTTCGCCCGACAAGAGAACGTCACCCTGTTCGTGGTCTTGCTGGCTTCGTTCCAGGCCTTGTTGCACCGTTACAGCGGTCAGGCTGACATCCGGGTCGGCGTGCCGAATGCCAACCGAGGCCGGGTCGAGATCGAGCGGCTGATCGGCTTCTTCGTCAACACTCAGGTGCTCAAGGCCGACATTGACGGGCAGATGCCCTTTGTCGAATTGCTGCGTCAGGTGAAACAGACCGCGCAGGAAGCGCAGGCCCATCAGGACTTGCCGTTCGAGCAATTGGTCGAAGCGCTGGAGCCGGGCCGCAGCCTCAGTCACAGCCCGTTGTTCCAGGTGATGTTCAACCACCAGGCCGAACGCCGCGCGAGCGTCGAAACCCGCCTCAACGGCTTGAACATCGAGCCGCTGGAATGGCAGAGCCAGACCGCGCAGTTCGACCTGACCCTGAACACCACCGAACAGGCGCACGGCATCGAAGCGGTGCTCAAGTACGCCACCGATCTGTTCGACGCGGCGACCATCGAGCGTCTGGCGCAACACTGGACTGCGCTGTTGCAGGCCATTGTCGCCGAACCGAACCAGCGCATTGGCCAGCTACCGATGCTCGATGCCGGCCAGCAGCAACAGTTGCTCGCGCAGTGGAACCCGGTGCGGGTCGAGCAAACGCCCGAACAGTGCATCCATCAAGCCATCGAAGCGCAGGCCGAGCGTCATCCTGACGCGATCGCCGTGACCTTCGCCGGGCAATGCCTGACCTACGCCGAACTCAATCACCGCGCCAACCAGTGGGCGCATGCGTTGCTCGCCCGTGGCGTAGGCCCGGACGTGCGCGTGGGGGTCGCCGTCGAGCGTTCGCTGGACATGATCGTGGCCATCCTCGCGGTGCTGAAGGCCGGTGGCGCGTATGTGCCGCTCGACCCGGGCTATCCCGACGACCGTCTGACCTACATGATCGAAGACAGCGGCATCGAGTTGCTGCTGACCCAGGGTCACCTGCTGGCGCAATTGCCGGTGCCGCCGGGCCTGGCGTGCCTCGATCTGCATCAAGCGCCAGCCTCTGGCAACGACGTCAACCCGCGGTGCCTGACCACGCCGGACAATCTGGCCTACGTGATTTACACCTCCGGCTCCACCGGCAAACCGAAGGGCGCGTTGCTGCCGCACAGCAACGTCATGCGCTTGTTCAGCGCCACCGAACAGTGGTTCGATTTTGGTCCGCAGGACAGCTGGACGCTGTTCCATTCCTACGCCTTCGACTTCTCGGTGTGGGAGATTTTCGGTGCGCTGCTTTACGGCGGCAAACTGGTGGTGGTGCCCCACGATGTCAGCCGTTCCCCGGAGGATTTCTACACCCTGCTGTGCGATGAAAACGTCACCGTGCTGAACCAGACACCGTCGGCGTTCAAGCCATTGATGCAGGTGGCCAGCGAGTCGTCGCGCAACAACGCCTTGCGCTACGTGGTGTTCGGCGGCGAGGCCCTGGAAGTGCAGAGCCTGCGCCCGTGGTTCGAACGCTTCGGCGACCGCGCGCCAACGCTGATCAACATGTACGGCATCACCGAAACCACCGTGCACGTGACCTACCGGCCGTTGTCGCTGGCCGACTTGCAGCAGAACCACAGCAGCCCCATCGGCGAGCCGATTGTCGACCTGTCGTGGTACTTGCTCGACAACACGCTGAACCTGGTGCCGCAAGGCTGCATCGGTGAGTTGTACATCGCCGGTGCCGGTCTGGCCCGGGGTTACCTGAATCAGGCCGGCATGACCGCGACGCGATTCGTTCCTGATCCCTTCAATCCGCAGGCGGGCGAGCGTCTCTATCGCACGGGCGACCTGGCGCGTCTGCGCGGTGACGGTGTGATCGAATACATCGGCCGTATCGACCATCAAGTGAAAATCCGTGGCTTCCGTATCGAACTGGGGGAAATCGAAGCGCAACTGCTCCAACACCCCGACGTGCGCGAAGCGGTGGTGCTCGCGGTCGATGGCCTCAGCGGCCAGCAACTGGCGACCTGGATCGTCGCCAACGAAGTGCTGGACGCTGAAGGCCAGGCTGCGCTGCGCGATTCGATCAAGGCGCATCTGCGTGAAGCCCTGCCGGATTACATGGTACCGGTCAGTTGGGCGTTCCTTGAGCGCCTGCCGCTGACCGCTAACGGCAAGCTGGATCGCAAGCAACTGCCGCAGCCAGACGTTGCTCAGGTGCAGGAAGCCTACGCGGCACCACGCAACGAACTGGAACAGCGTCTGGCCGAGATCTGGCAGGACGTGTTGAAGGTCGAGCGGGTTGGTCTCAACGACAACTTCTTCGAGCTCGGTGGTGATTCGATCATTTCCATTCAGGTGGTCAGCCGCGCCCGTCAGGCGGGTATTCGCTTCACCCCCAAAGACATCTTCCAGCACCAGACCGTGCAGCGTCTGGCCACCGTCGCGCGACAGAGCGACGCGGTGCAGATGCAGCAGGGCGATGTGCTCGGTGAGGCGCTGCTGACACCGATCCAGCATTACTTTTTCAACAGTGACATCCCGGCGCGGCATCACTGGAACCAGTCGATCCTGCTGACCCCGGCCCACGCGCTGCAAGCGGCAGCGCTGGAGCAGGCGTTGCAGCATCTGCAGCGGCACCATGACGCTTTGCGTCTGCGTTATCGCCAGACAGACAATGGCTGGCAGCAAACGCATGCGCCGGCGGAACAGGCGCACGCCTTGCTGCGCACCTTTGTGCTGGACGACAGTGCGGCATTGCCGGCGCTGTGCCTGGACTTGCAACGCAGCCTCGATCTGCACGACGGCCCGCTGATGCGCGCAGCGCTGGTCGAGTTGCCGGACGCCAGTCAGCGCCTGCTGCTGGTGATCCATCACCTGGTGGTCGATGGCGTGTCGTGGCGGATCCTGCTGGAAGATCTGCAAAGTGCCTATCAACAGCTGAGCCGCGGACAAGCTGTCAGCCTGCCGGCCAAGACCAGTGCGTTCAAGGCGTGGGGCCAGCGTCTGCAGGAGCATGCCCGCAGTGGCGAACTGGAACGCGAGCTGGATTACTGGCGTGGCCAGTTGCGCGACGTGTCGGTCGAACTGCCGCTGGATAATCCGCAGGGCCAGTTGAGCAACCGGTTCGAGCGCAGCGTCGATACGCGTCTGGACGCCGAACGCACCCGTCAGCTGTTGCAGCAGGCGCCGGCGGTCTACCGCACCCAGGTCAACGATCTGCTGCTCACGGCGCTGGCCCGGGTGTTGTGTCAGTGGACGAACACTGACAGCGCGCTGGTCCAGCTCGAAGGTCACGGTCGTGAAGACCTGTTCGACGACGTCGACCTGAGCCGCACGGTCGGCTGGTTCACCAGCATGTTCCCGGTACGTCTGATGCCCGGCGCCAGTCTCGAAGCGTCGATCAAAGGCATCAAGGAGCAACTGCGCGCGATCCCGAACAAAGGCCTCGGCTACGGCTTGCTGCGGCATCTGGGCAGCGCCGAGGCGCAAGCTGCACTGAGCGATCTGGCGCAACCGAAGGTGACGTTCAACTACCTTGGCCAGTTCGACAACAACTTCGACGCCGACGCCCTGTGGGTGCCGGCCACTGAAGACAAGGGCGCCGGCCAGGACGAAAACGCGCCGATGGCCAACTGGCTGACCATCGACGGCCGGGTCTATCAGGGCCAGTTGAGCCTGACCTGGACCTACAGCGGCGATGTTTTCGAAGCGGCGACCATCAATGCCTTGGCCCGCGCCTATGAAGTGGCGCTGGGCGAGTTGATCGACCATTGCCTGAGCCATCCGAGCGGTGCCTTGACGCCGTCCGATGTGCCGTTGGCCGGGTTGTCCCAGGCGCATCTGGACAGCTTGCCGATCGCCGCCCAGCGCATCGAGGACATCTATCCGCTGGCGCCGATGCAGCAGGGCATTCTGTTCCACAGCCTGTACGACGCCGATGCCAGCGCCTATGTCTATCAAATGCTGCTGGACATCGACGGCCTCGACGTGGCGCGCTTCCAGCAGGCGTGGCAACGCGTGGTAGATCGTCATGAAGTGCTGCGCGCCGGGTTCATCTGGGGCCGCGATGGCCTTGATGCGCCGCTGCAAGTGATCAATCGCCAGTTGACCCTGGAAATGCCGGAAGTCGATGTGCGCGGGGTGGCGGATCTGCCTGCCGTGCTCGAAGCGCGGGCGCAGGCTGACCGCGAACGCGGCTTCGATCTGCAGAATCCGCCGTTGCTGCGCCTGTGCCTGTTGCGCACGGCGGATGATCGCCATCGGCTGATTTTTACCTGCCACCACATTCTCATGGATGGCTGGAGCAACTCGCGGATGTTCGGCGAGGTGTTGCAGGATTACGCCGGCCACCCGGTGCCGGGCGCGCAGGGCCGTTACCGCGATTTCCTGGTCTGGCTGCAAGGTCAGGACAAAGCCGCCGCCCAGGCTTTCTGGCGCGGACAACTGGCCGCTTTGCACGAGCCGACGCGACTGGCTTCGGCCTGCCACGGGGCGACGGTACCGGGCCCCGGCAAACAGATGCATCGCCTGCATTTCGATGCAGCGTTCACCCAGCGCCTGAATGCCTTCTCCCGTCAGCAACAAGTGACCCTGAACAGTCTGGTGCAAGCTGCGTGGCTGTTGGTGTTGCAGCGTTACACCGGGCAGGCCACGGTGGCCTTCGGCGCGACCGTGTCGGGGCGGCCGGTGGATTTGCCAGGCATTGAGCAGCAATTGGGGCTGTTCATCAACACCTTGCCGGTGATCGCCAGCCCGCAGGCGACGGTCAGCGTCGGCGACTGGGTGCGCAGCGTGCAGGACAAGAACCTGCTGCTGCGGGACTACGAGCAGACCCCGTTGCAAGACATTCAGCGTCTGGCCGAACTGAGCGGCGAAGCACTGTTCGACACCTTGCTGGTGTTCGAGAACTATCCGGTGTCCGAAGCACTGGAAGCCAATCCGGGCGGGCTGCGTTTCGCCGGTCTGGAACACCGCGAGCAAACCAACTACGGCCTGACCCTTATCGCCGGGGCCAGTGACGTGTTGAATCTGGACTTCAACTACCTCACCGAACACTTCGCCGAGCGCAGCGTGCTGGGCCTGGCTGCGCATCTGCAGGAAGTGCTGCGCCAGTTCCTTGAGGCGCCGCAGCGGTGCCTGGGTGAGATTGGCCTGTTGCCGCTGGCCGAGCGTCAGACCCTGGCGCAGTGGAACGACCACCACGCGGCCTATCCGGCTGAACGCTTGATTGCGCAGAGCTTCGAAGCGCGGGTCGCAGCGCATCCGCAAGCGCAGGCCCTGAGTCATGCTGGCGTCGCCCTGAGCTATGCCGAACTCAACCGACGGGCCAACCAGTTGGCCCGTCATCTGCTGGCGCTTGGGGTCGGCCCGGAAATCCGCGTGGGCGTGGCGATGCCGCGTTCGGCGGAACTGGTGATCGCGTTGATGGCGGTGCTCAAGGCTGGTGGCACCTATGTGCCGCTGGATCCGGACTACCCGGCCGACCGCGTGGCCTACATGCTCGACGACAGTCAGGCAAAAGTCTTGCTGACGCAGCAGTCGCTGCTGGCGCAATTGCCGCAGACCGATGCCGAAGTGGTGCTGGTCGAGGCGGGCGGACAGGCGTTTGCCGCGCAGCCTGCGGACAATCTGCCGGCGCAGGGCGATTCGGCGAATCTGGCCTACGTGATCTACACCTCCGGCTCCACCGGCAAACCGAAAGGCGTGGCCATTGCCCATCGCAACGTGCAGGCGCTGATTCACTGGTCCGCCGAGGTCTACAGCGAAGACGATCTGCAAGGCGTGCTGGCCTCGACGTCGGTGTGCTTCGACCTGTCGGTGTGGGAGATTTTCGTCACCCTCGCGCGCGGCGGTTCGCTCGTCATGGCGCGCAACGCCCTGGAACTGCCGGACTTGCCGGAGCGCGATCAGGTGCGCCTGATCAACACCGTGCCGTCGGCCATCGCTGCGCTGCAACGCATCGGGCAGATTCCCCAAGGCGTGCGCATCATCAACCTCGCTGGCGAGCCGTTGAAGCAGAGCCTGGTCGATACCCTCTACCGCGAAACCTCGGTGGCTCACGTCTACGACCTGTATGGGCCATCGGAAGACACCACCTATTCGACCTGGACCCGCCGCGAATCCGCTGGTCAGGCGAATATCGGCCGGCCGCTGGTCAACACCACGGCGTATATGCTCGACGGCCAGTTGCAGGAGGCGCCGATTGGCGTGGCGGCCGAGCTGTATCTGGCCGGGGATGGCATCACCCGTGGTTACCTGTTCCGTCCGGGCCTGACCGCCGAACGCTTCGTGCCCAACCCGCTGTCTAACACCGGCGAACGCATGTACCGCACCGGCGACCTGACCCGCTTCGGCGATGACGGCCGCATCGAATACGTCGGGCGTATCGACCATCAGGTCAAGGTGCGCGGTTTCCGCATCGAGCTGGGTGAAATCGAAGCACGTCTGCTGGCGCAGGACAGCGTGCGCGAAGGCGTGGTGCTGGCGGTGGATGGCCAGAGCGGTCAGCAACTGGTGGCGTATGTGGTGCCGAACGACAGCAGCCTGAGCCTTGAGGAGCAGGACGCGCTGAGCGAAACGCTACAGACTGCGCTGAAGACGCAACTGCCGGATTACATGGTGCCGGCGCAGTGGCTGTTTCTCGAACAGTTGCCGCTGACCCCCAACGGCAAACTCGATCGCAAGGCCCTGCCGGCACCGGATGCCAGTCAGTCGCAGCGCGACTACGTGGCGCCGTCGACGCCGCTGGAGCAACAACTGGCCGAGGTCTGGCAGGACATTCTGAAGATTGAGCGCGTCGGCGTGACCGACAACTACTTTGCCCTGGGCGGCGACTCGATCATCTCGATTCAACTGGTCAGCCGTGCGCGTCAGCAGGGGATCCGTTTCACCCCCAAAGACCTGTTCCAGCAGCAGACCGTGCAGAAACTCGCCGCTGTGGTTACGCTCGATTCGTCGACCGACGAGGCGCCGGCGGATTATCCGCTGGCTCAACTGGATCAGGCGCAACTCGATGCGCTGCCGGTGCCGGCGGACATGATCGAAGACGTTTACCCGCTGTCGCCGATGCAGGAAGGCATGCTCTTCCACACGCTGTCGGATAACGGCAGCAGCCTTTACGTGCAACAGGTCAGCCTGCCGATCACGGGCCTGGACGTGGAGCGCTTCCGCCAGGCGTGGGAGTTCGTCATCGTCCGTCAGGCGATTCTGCGCACCAGTTTCCATTGGCAGGATGGCCTGAGTAAACCGTTGCAGGTGGTGCATCGTCATGCGCCGTTGCAGATGCAGGTGCTCGACTGGCGTGAGCGCGAAACCAGTGAAGTACTGATTGCCGAGTTTGCCAGCGCTGACCGTGCGCTCGGTTTCAACCTGGCCGACGCTCGTTTGCAACGTGTGACCCTGTTGCGCCTGAGCGACGATCAGTACCAGATGATCTGGACCAGCCACCACATTCTGATGGACGGCTGGAGCAGTTCGCGGCTGTTCGGCGAAGTCCTGCAGTATTACGCCAAGGGCGAAATCATCGGCGAGAACGGTCGTTACCGCGACTTCATCGCCTGGCTGCAGGCGCAGGATCAAGACGCTCAGGAGCTGTTCTGGAAGGCGCGTCTGGCGGAGGTCAACGAGCCGACGGCGCTTAGCCAGGCGATGCATCCGCGCCACAGCGCCGATGTCGCCGGTCACGATGCGATCTACTCCAACTGGGACAAAACGCAAACCGCGGATCTGTTGCAGTTCTGCCGCGACCTGCGCATCACCCCCAACACCTTGATTCAAGGTGCATGGTTGCTGCTGTTGCAGCGTTACACCGGACAGCAGACGGTGACTTTTGGCGCCACGGTGTCGGGCCGTCCGGAAGGTCTGGCGAATGTCGGCAACATGCTCGGCCTGTTCATCAACACCTTGCCGATCATTCAAACGCCGCGTGCGGATCAGCGCCTGGCCGACTGGCTCGGCGAAGTGCAGGCCTACAACCTCGACATTCGTGATTATTCCCAGGCGCCACTGGCCGATGTGCAGCGCTGGTCCAACCTCGGTGGGCAGGCGCTGTTCGACAGCATCGTGGTGTTCGAAAACTTCCCGATCGACGATCGCTTGCAGGAAGAAAACGACACCGACCTGACCTTCGGCAAATCCATCGGCCACGGCGTGACCAACGTGCCGATGGACCTGGCGGTGATGCTCGGCGACGAGTTGTCGATCGAATACCTGTACCTGCGCAGCCACTTCAGTGCCGAGGCGGTGGTCGGTATTCGCCAGACCATGGAAAACACCCTCGCCGCGATGCTGGCGGCGCCGTACGAACGCCTCGGCAATCTGCAGCGTCTGAGCAGCGAACAATGGCACGCCGTGCAGGCCTGGAGCGCCGAACCGGTGCACAGTCATCAAGCGGCGCTGTTGCCGGAACTGATCAGCCGCCACGCGCAACAACAGCCACAGGCTATTGCTCTGCAATGTGCCGGGATGAGCCTGAGCTACGCCGAACTCGAACTGCGTGCCAACCGTCTGGCGCATTGCCTGATCGAACACGGCGCGGGGCCGGAGGTGGTGATCGGCGTGGCCTTGCCGCGGTCGCTGGAGATGGTGGTGAGCTTCCTCGCCGTGCTCAAGAGCGGTGCCGCCTACGTGCCGCTGGACATTGAGTATCCGCCGGAGCGTCTGGCGTACATGATCGAAGATTCGGGCATGGCGCTGTTGCTGACCCAAAGCAGCCTGCGTGCCACGTTGCCGGCGCCGCAAGGCCTGCTGCGCCTGGAAGTCGATCACCTCGACGAAAGCCGCTATGCCGACTATGCACCTGACTGCCGCGTTCACGAGCAAAGCCTGGCGTATCTGGTCTACACCTCCGGTTCGACCGGGCGACCAAAAGGCGTCGCGGTGACGCAAGGCCCGCTGAGCATGCACTGTCAGGCGATTGCCGAGCTGTACGAAATGGACGCCCGCAGTTGCGAGCTGCACTTTATGTCGTTCGCCTTCGACGGTGCCCATGAACGCTGGCTGAGCACCCTGTACAGCGGCGGTCGTCTGGTGATTCGCGACGGTTGCCTGTGGACGCCAGAGCAGACTTATCAGGCGCTGCACGAGTACGGCATCACCATTGCCTGCTTCCCGCCGGCCTACCTCAAACAACTGGCCGAATACGCGGCGGCCAGCGGCATCGCGCCGCCACCGGTGCGCATCTATTGCTTCGGCGGTGACGCGGTGCCGGATCAGACCTTTGAGCAGGTCAAGGCAGCGCTGCGTCCCGAGTACTTCACCAACGGCTATGGCCCGACCGAAACCGTGGTCACGCCAATGCTCTGGAAAGTCCCGGTCAGCCAGCACTGCGAAGCGGCCTATGCGCCGATCGGCCGAGCCGTGGGCGCGCGTTCGCTGTACGTGCTGGACGAGGATCTGAACCCGTTGCCGCCAGGCCTTGCCGGTGAGTTGTACATCGGTGGTTATGGCGTGGCCCGGGGTTACCACGGGCGTCCCGAGCTGACGGGCGAGCAGTTCGTGCCGAACCCGTTCGCGGCGGGCGAGCGCCTGTATCGCAGCGGCGATCTGGTGCGTTTGCGTGGCGACGGGGTAGTCGATTACGTCGGCCGCATCGACCACCAGGTCAAGGTGCGCGGCTTCCGTATCGAACTCGGCGAAGTCGAGGCCCGCCTGCGCCAATTGCCTGGGGTCAGCGATGCGCTGGTGATTGCTCGCGACAATGCGTCGGGCAAGCAACTGATCGGTTACGTGGTCACCGCGAGCGGCGAGGACATCGGCGATGAACTCAAGGCGGGCCTGCGCACCTCGTTGCCGGAATACATGGTGCCGGCGCAGATCGTCTGCCTCGAGGCTTTCCCGGTGACGCCGAACGGCAAACTCGATCGCAAGGCGCTGCCGGAACCCGAGTTCAAAACCGAAGAATACGTCGCCCCGCGCAACGAGCAGGAAAGCCTGCTCGCGGACATCTGGGCGCAGGTGCTGCAGGTCGAGCAGGTGGGCATCAGCGATAACTTCTTCGAACTGGGTGGCGACTCGATTCTGAGTCTGCAGGTGATCTCCCGCGTCAGAAACCACCCGACGTTGCAGATGGATCTCAAGCTGCGCGACCTGATGCGTTATCAGACCATCGCCGGCATTATCGAGCAGGAAGTGGCGAAGGAGGGCACCGCACCACCGCAGGCGGACGTCACGCACGTGGCCGCCGAGGGCTTGTTCAATCTCTTGCCGATTCAGGAGTGGTTTTTTGCCGAAGGCATGGCCGAAGCGCATCACTACAACCAGTCGCTGTTGCTGAGCGCGCGTCAGCCGCTGGACCTCGATGCACTGGAACAGGCACTGGGCTGGATCGAGCAACATCACGACTCGCTGCGCCTGCGTTTCTCCCACGAAGGCGGGCGCTGGTTGCAGCGCTACTGCGACCTCAGTGAACAGGGTGAAGCGTTGCTCTGGCGCCGCGAGGCGGAAAACAGTGAGCAGGTCGAAGCCTTGGCCAACCTTGCCCAGCGCAGCCTGAACCTCGACGACGGGCCGGTCTGGCGGGTGATGCACGTTACCTTGCCGGATGGCCAGGCGCGCCTGCTGGTGGTGATTCACCACTTGGTGGTCGACACCGTGTCGTGGCGGATTCTGCTCGACGATTTGAAAGTGGCGTACGAGGCGTGCGTGCAGGGGTTGCAGCCGAAATTGCCGATTCGCACCAGCAGTTACCGATCGTTCGCCGAGGCCTTACAGGCGCAGGCGCCGGTGATTGCCGAGCAGGAACTGGGGTATTGGCTGGAGCAACTGGATCAGCCGGGCGTCGACTTGCCGTGCGACAACCCGCGCGGCAAAAACCTCGTGCGTCAGCAGGCGCAGGCGCGGCTCAAACTGTCCCGCGAACACACCGAACAACTGCTCAAACAGGCCCCGGCGGTGTACGGCACGCAGATCAACGACTTGCTGTTGTCGGCGCTCAGCCGTGCGCTGTGCCGCTGGAGCCAACAGCCGTCGGCACTGATTCTGCTCGAAGGGCATGGTCGCGAAGACCTGTTCGAGTCCATCGACCTGAGCCGCAGCCTCGGTTGGTTCACCAGCATGTTCCCGGTGCGCTTGCGTCCGGACAGCGACGACATCGGCCAGTCGATCGTCAATGTGCAGGCACAGTTGGCAGCGGTGCCGCAGAAAGGCATCGGCTATGGCGTGCTGCGGCATCTGGCCGGCGCCGAGGTGTCGCGGCAATTGGCCGAGCTGCCGCAAGCGCGGGTCACCTTCAACTACCTGGGGCAGTTCGACCAGAGCTTCGACGAGCAAGCCCTGCTGGTGCCGGCGCTGGAAGAAACCGGTGACAACTACAGCCTCAAGGCCAATCTGGGCAACTGGCTGGAAATTGTCGGCCAGGTCTATGACGGTCAGTTGGCCATGCGCTGCATCTACAGCAGCCAGCGTTATCGCGCCGGCACCCTGGATGCCTTGATGAGCGATTACCAGCGTGAGCTGGAGGCGTTGGTCGAGCACTGCATGGTACGTGTGGGCTGATCGTCGAACGGTGAGTCATTTCCAAGGGGCGTTGCCAGGGCGCGCCCCTATTTTGCTGATACAAGGATCCTAGCGATGTCGTTACACCCTGATCTGGAAGCCTTTCTCGACCTGGCCCAAGACAGCCAGGACGCCGGCCTGCCGGCCATGCACCAGATGACTCCGAACGAGGCCCGCGCCACCTTTGAACAGACCACCGCGCAACTGCGCTGGGCTGCGCCTGAAGATCTGTCGGTGACGTCGATCGACACGGCGGCCCGGGACGGCGCGCCTTTGGCGTTGCGACTGTATCGGCCGAACGGCGCCGGCACGTCGATGCCGGTGCTGGTGTATTTCCACGGTGGCGGATTTGTCGTCGGCAGCCTCGATTCCCACGACGGTGTGTGCCGCGAGTTTTGCCAGCGCACGCCGTGTGCGGTGTTGTCGGTGGGTTATCGACTGGCCCCGGAGCATCGTTTTCCGACGGCGCTGGAGGATGGCGAAGATGCTTTGTCGTGGCTGGCGGAAAATGCCGTCAGCTTTGGCCTTGATACCTCGCGGGTGGCGTTTGGCGGTGATAGTGCCGGTGCGACCCTGGCCACGGTGCTGGCGATTCAGGCGGTGGTGCAACCGCATACTGTGGCTATCGCGCCGAAGGCGCAGTTGTTGTGCTATCCGGTTACTGATGCTTCGCGTACGCACGATTCGCGGTTGTTGTTCAGTGAGGGGTATCTGTTGGAGAACGATACGCTTGACTGGTTTTATCAGCATTACGCTCGCAGTCCGCAAGACTATCTGGATTGGCGCTTTTCGCCGTTGTTGGCGGAGGATCTGCGCGGGGTGGCGCCGGCGATTGTGTTGTTGGCTGGCTTCGATCCTTTGCTTGATGAGGGGCAGGCTTATGCTGATAAGTTGCGGGGGCAGGGGGTGAGTGTCGAGG
>NZ_QAIU01000637.1:12973-14046 GCF_003061205.1 Pseudomonas sp. HMWF006 | reverse complement strand
AGTCATTAATGCTGCTGAATAACAAGCGCACTGTATTGACGTTGTGAAGTTGTTTGAGGCTGAACTCTTTCTGTTCGCCGGGGGCGATCATCATCGAATCAAAAGGGTGTTCGCTGCCTGCGCCGGATTGCAGGGTGATATCGGCAATCGACACGTGATACTGGCCCGGGTTGTTCACCTGCAGTACTCGTTTGCCGGCACGTTCAGCCAGGCGCCAGGTCAATTCGCTCGGCGCTAGATACGCGTTGTTTTTCAGTGCCGGCGGGCGGAAGAACACCTTGATGCGCTGGCGCACGGCCAGTTGCAAAGTGTTGGCCGATTTCGCCGACTGGGGAATTTCCTGCACGTTGAGCCAGACCACCGACTCGCGGTCGGTCGGCATGCCCGCGCCTTCGTAGATCACCCGCAAGATCTGCTGTTCGTCGCCGCTGACGCGCACCAGTGGCGGCGTGACGGCAAAGGGTACCGCGGCGGTTTCACTGGAATCGGTGTCGATCCACGACTGAATCAGTACATCTGCACCGCTGTTACGCACGGTGATCCCGGCTTCCTTGTGTTGGCCGTCGAAGACCAGACGGGTGCTGCTCAAGGAAATGCCGGCCATGGCCTGATTGGCCACGAGCAGACCCAAAAGGCCCGCACAAAAGGACAATGAGTGACGATAAAACATAGGGGGTACCGCACAATTGAATGAGGGTGCAGGGCCGACCGGCCCCGCACCAGGCGTGAGTGTTCGCGCGGGTTATTCGTATTGCAGCGTGAACGGCAGGGTGGCATCGCCACGACCGGCAACGGCGGTTGCCACGTCGGCGGTGGTGACGTAGGCGGCCGAGAATTTCAGCGTGGTGTTGCTGTCTTGCAGGGTATTTTCGATCTTCGCGGTGGACGGCGAGCTCAGGTCGATCAACGCGCCGTTGGAGTCGAGCAAGGCGATACCGATGTTCTTCGCAGCGCCCAGGCCGTCGATCAGCTTCAGCACTTTGGTCCCGGCAACGATGCCCGAGCCTGCGCCCTTGGTCGGTTCGAAAATCATCGCCACTTTGGTGCCGGCGTTGCAGTTGATCTTCATGTCG
>NZ_QAIU01000637.1:11364-12949 GCF_003061205.1 Pseudomonas sp. HMWF006 | reverse complement strand
GTGCAGTGGCGGTGCCCATGTCCTTGATCGACACTTCGCCCATGTTGACCGAAATGGTTTTGTTGCTTCCGGCGCCTTCAACCGAGCAGGCATCGTTGTTGATGGTGCCGGTGAAGTTGATGGTGCCGCTGCCGGCCTTGGTTGGTGCTGGCGGAGCCGGTGGATCTTCTGCCAGCGCATTGCCCGTGGCGGCAATGATCGAAAGTGCGAGAAGTGCGCGAGTCAGCTTTTTCATGTTGTTTTCCAATGGTTGGGGTTAAAACAACAACACGATATAGCGCGCACTTTTGCTGGAACATCAGACGATTCCTAGAAGTCGTCTTTAACTGGAAAGTCATTATCTGTTAGTTAAACAAGTTGCGTTCTATGCAATAAGCCAATAAGTCCTGATCACTGCTGACTTCAAGTTTGCGCATGGCCGATATCTTTTGAGTGCTGATCGTCTTGGCGCTTCTGTTCAACCCACGGGCAATGTCGCTGACGCCCAGCCCCGAGACAAACAAACGCAATATTTCGTGCTCCTTGGGCGACAGTCGGGTAAAGCGTTCGTCGAGGTCAGCGTTGTCGACAATCACGGAAGTCGGCGGCGGTCCGTTGCTGCGTACCGGATTACCCCGGGCAATGGCCTTGAGCGCCGTTTCGATTTCGTTGTGCAGCTGGTTTTTCTGAATGATCGCCAGCACCCCGAGTTCTTGCAGGCGCGTCAGGATCAGAGGGTTGGAAATCATCGTCAGCACCAGCACGCGGACGCCGGGGTAGTGCCGCGTCAGGTAGTCCACCAGTTTCAGACCATCGCCGTAGGTCGAGTCGCCGGGCATGTTGAAATCGGTGATGACCAGATCCACCCGGCGGGTTTCGAGCAGGTTGATCAGTTCGCTGGAGCAAACGGCTTCGCCCACCACGCGAAAGCGCTGGTCACGCTCAACCAGCTCGCGTACCCCCAGCAGAACGATGGGATGGTCATCGGCAATGACTACGTTCAGGGTTTCCATGGCTGCTTTATCCAGAGTGAAATTATTCAAGGGTATCCAACAGATCTTTCAATCGAGCCAGATGCTGGCGGACTTCCAGGTCCAGGGCGCGGGTCACGGCCATGCCGTGTAAACGACACTCCAGTTCGACAAACGCTGTGGCCATGGCTTCGACCTGCACCGCACCCAGCGCGCCGGCCATGCTGTGCAACTGCTGCGCCACGCGATTGGCATCGGCGCTGTCCAGTGCCGTCAGGGTCGTGTGTATGTCCTGGCGCAGAGTGGTGACAAATAGTTCGCGCATTTTCGGCGACAGCTGGATCGGCGCGGCGGTGGCCTCCGGCAGGGCGACCTTGCAGTGTTTTTCCAGGTGCGCGCGCAGGGGGGCAAGGTTCAGCGGTTTGACCATCCACGCGTTCATGCCCACCGCAGCGCAGCGTTCGCCTTCTTCGCGCAGGGCGTTGGCGGTGACGCCGATAATCGGCACGGTCTGGTCCCGTTGGCGCAATGCTTCTGCCAATTGGTAGCCGTTGATGATCGGCATGCTGACGTCGGTCAGCACCAGATCGAAGCGCCCCGGCGACCACTGCGCCAGCGCCTGTTCGCCATTGGCG
>NZ_QAIU01000637.1:429-11354 GCF_003061205.1 Pseudomonas sp. HMWF006 | reverse complement strand
CGACTACAGTGCAGCCCAGCACCTCCAGTTGCTCTTTGATGATTGCCGAGTTGATCACGTTGTCTTCCGCCACCAGTACGTGCAGATTCAAGCGCCGGGTCTTCTCCGTCGGCAACGGCTGACTGGCGCTGCCGGCGCCATGCAGGGTTTGATGAATCGCCCAGGCAATCGCCCGGACATCGCCGGCATCGACTTCCCGGTCGGCACCGCGCAACTGAGACGGGTTGGGGCCGCCTGCAGTGGCGATGATCCGTGACCCAGGCCACGGCGTGGTATTGGCCAGTGGCGAGAGCTCTACCAGCAGCGCCGATGACACGGGCGCATCCGCCGGCAGCGCACGGCAGTCGAGGCCGAAACGGTTGAGCCAGGCGATCAGGTGCTGTGCCAGCTCAGTGACCTGGGCGCGCACATAAACGGCGGGGATGCCGGGATTGAACGCAGGGCAATCGCCCAATACGCCGGGCGCGTGTTCCAGTGCCAGTTGCAGGGTAAAACTGCTGCCCAGTCCCGGTTCGCTGACCACGTTCAACTGGCCTGCCATCAACTCGCAAAGCCACTTGCAGATGGCCAGGCCGAGGCCGGCACCGGCCTGTTCGGTGGCGTCGTTGACCTGATAGAACGGGTCGAACAATTGCTGTTGTTGCGCCTGCGAAATCCCCACCCCCGAATCGCTGACCTGCCACTGCACATTGGCACGACCGTCGACACTTTCCAGCACTCGTACCCGCAGCACCACACGACCGTTATCGGTGAACTTGATCGCGTTGCT
This sequence comes from Pseudomonas sp. HMWF006, assembly GCF_003061205.1. Taxonomy (NCBI): domain Bacteria; kingdom Pseudomonadati; phylum Pseudomonadota; class Gammaproteobacteria; order Pseudomonadales; family Pseudomonadaceae; genus Pseudomonas; species Pseudomonas sp. HMWF006. The sequence continues at coordinate 10,585 of NZ_QAIU01000637.1, read as the reverse complement.
CAGCAGGTTGTTGAGGATCTGGCGAATCCGTATCGGGTCGCCGCGTAGCCGGTCCGGCAGCGTCGCGTCGATGCAGGCATACAATTGCAGACCCTTGGAGAGGGCGAAGGCGCTGTAGGTGCGCACGGTGTCTTCGGTCAGTTCCAGCGGGCAGAAATCCTGCAGTTCGAGGTTCATCTGTCCGGCTTCGATTTTCGACACGTCCAGCACATCGCTGATCAGCTGGAACAACGTGACGGACGAGCGCTGGATGGTCTGCAGGTAATCCTGCTGACGCGGGGTGAGCGGGGTCAGGCCGAGCAGTTCCAGGGTGCCCAGCACGCCATACAGCGGGGTGCGAATCTCATGGCTCATGGTCGCGAGGAAGCGGCTCTTGGCCTGGTTCGCCGAGTCGGCGGCCTGGCGTGCATCTTCCAGCGCCGCCGCGTCTTCGACATGCCGGGTCACGTCATGCAGCGCACACAACCAGGCGTCCTGCCCCTGATAACGGGTGGGCACGAAAGCAACGTGCAGGTGGCGCCCGTCGAGTTCAAGGTCGGCGTGGCCGGGGGCGGTGCGCGAGGTGAGCAGGCTCATCAACTGGCCGTCGTCACGCCACTGCTGGGCACGCTGATTTTGCAGAAGCACATGGTGATCGCTGCGACGGATCACGCACAGGCCGGTTGGTGCCGTGTCGATCACCGCGCGGCTGAACGCCTCGCTCTCGGCGATGCTCGCGTGCGCACTTTGCGCCGGCAGAATGACCCGGGTCTGGTACCAGCGATTGACCGCCCGACTGCAACCGAGCACGGCGATCACCAGCGCTAACAGGCACAGCAACGGCCACAGCGCGTAATCGAGAAAACTGCGCACACTGATGAAGTAGATTGCCGTCCAGTGTTGCTCGCCGGGGCTGCTCAGTTTGAACACCAGGCCGTCAGGCTTGAAGTTCACCCCTTCATTCAGCACCTCGTCGGGTTTCAGGGCACCGGTCAAGACTACGCCACGTGGAGTGATCAAGGTGAAGTCGTCGTAGATCGACCACTGCATCAGCCGCTCGATGTTATTGACCTGCGACAGGTTCATAAGAGAGCCCAATACCACCCAGGTATCGGCGCCCTCGACGGTTAACGCGGTGCTGGCCAGATTGATACTCACGTAGGCCAGCAGGGTTGGCGTGTTCTTGTCATCCTCGGCAGAGACATAGGGTTCCCAGTGCACCTGAAGATCGGGCGGCGGCGAGCGCTGCCCGCGCAGGCGCTTGTTCACCTGGGTCATCACCTCGACCAGATGGCCGACCTGCGTCTGCTCGTTACCGCGCAAGCGCCCGGCAGAGGGTACGGCCACATCAAAATTGTCGGGACCATTGATCAGCACGACCTCTGGCGACTGATAGTGCGAGGCTGACCAGAACGCGCTGTAGTAAGCGGCCAGATGGGTACCGAGGGCAAAGATTTTCGGGTATTGGCTGGGGGCGATCCTGTCCGGATTGATCTTCAGGCTGTAGGGCAGCGAAAACGGCAGGCCGCGGCCCTCAAAAATGCCCGGCCCTTCATCGGGCAGAGGCCTTTGTGTGTAGGGCGGCAATAGGGCAGAGGGCAGCCGCTCACCCTTGGCGCTTTCCCGGGCGATATCCTGCAGGAACACTTCCTGTTCGCGGACATTCTCCATCAGCCGGGCAAAGTGAAACTGCAAGGTTTCGCGCCGCTCTTCGATCATCCGCGTTACCCCCACGTAGCTGATGCCCAGCAACAACAGCACCAGGGCGGCGAGCACCAGCAAACTCTTGTTCAGGCGCGATGAACTGCTGGCGAGTTTTTCCAGCAAGGCATTGGGATGTGGCATTAGCGAGCCTGGGCAGCAGTGGTGGGAGAGCCTTTGGACACAGTGACCTCGAGAGCAAGTGACATTCGTCAACACCCGCCCGCGGGTCAATACGCGTTTGCCGGCCCGTCATGGGTCAGCAATTGCTGGAACTGATCCGCAGACACGGCGTGGGAGATCAGGAAACCCTGAACCTGAGTGCAGTCGATTTTACGCAACAGAGCAAGTTCTTGCGCGGTCTCGACACCTTCAGCCACCACCGTCAGCCCCAGCTGGCGACCGAGGCTGACAATGCTGGTCAGTGCCTGGGCCAATTCCTCATTGGCGTTGCAGCCTTGCACCAGCGTGCGGTCGATCTTCAATTCAGTGAAGGGCGCCGAGACCAGGTTCATGTACGAGCTGTAGCCCTTGCCGAAATCATCCTGGGACAGCTCGAACCCTTTGATCCGCAAGCGGCAGGCACCGGCGTAGAAATTGCTGATGTCGTCCGGCACCGAGCACTCCATCAGTTCGAAACAGATGCGTGCCGGCAAGCCTTGATGAGCCAGCACGAACGCGTGGATGCGGTCGGGCAGGTCATGGCTGTTGAGCAAGTGAGTGGGCAGGTTGATCGAGACCGGAATGTCATAGCCTTGCTGGCGCCAGACGATCTGCGCGGCAATCGCCTGCTCCAACACACACCACAGCAGGCGTTCCTCGAGGCCGCAGGCGACCAGCGCCGGCAGGAATGCCCCGGGTAACAGCGTGCCATGCTCGGGATGCATCCAGCGCACCAGAGCCTCGGCGGCGACGATCCGGCCATTGCTCAGGGCTTTCTTGGGCTGGAACCAGGCGTGCAGTTCGCCATTGTCCAGCGCTTGCAACAGACTCTGGCGGTCGATGCCTTCGCGGGTCCCGGCCGGTGGCGCCTGGCGCAGCGCCTGCAATTGATCGATCAGGCAGCGCAGGGCGGCCGAACTCACTGGTTTGGAAATCAGCCCGATGACTTTCACTTGCAGGTTGCTCGCCACCAGGCTCGCGCCCATCAACATACGCCGGGAAGCGGCGCTCATGATCGCCAGCGCGGGGCGCGAACGATGCGCGGCGAGGCCCTGAATGAACTGCACACCGTCCATGCCCGGCATCAGCAGGTCGGTGAGTACCAGGTCGAAATCGCGTTGTTTCAGGCAGGCCAGTGCCGCTTCGCCGTCCCTGGCGCCGACCACGTCGAACACGCCCAGCTCATTGAGCAGGCTCTGCAAATACAGGTGCTGGAAGGGATGGTCTTCGACAATTAAAAGGCTACAGGGCTTCATGAGCTACTCGTTCGTAGGGAGCCAGGACAGCGAACAAGGCTCGCAGCGTAAAAGGTTTGACCAAGCAGTGATTCATCCCGGCAGCCAGGCACAGGGCGTCTTCACCGCGCATCGCGTTGGCGGTGGCGCCGATGATCGGGGTGGTGCAGCCCTGACGGCGCAGCGCCTCGGCCAGTTCGTAGCCGTTGAGCCGGGGCATGTTGACGTCGGTGAGGACGATGTCGAACGCGCCGTTGCGCCAGACCGACAAGGCTTCTTCGCCATCGTTGGCCAGCGCCACCGAGCAGCCGAGTTCTTCGAGTTGATCGCGCAGGATCAACTGGTTGATGACGTTGTCTTCTGCCACCAGGATGTGCAGGTGCAATGGCCGTAACGTATGGCGTTCCTGGTGCTGCGGATGCGGGGCGATCGGACCGCCCTGAGCTTGGCGAACCGCGCGCTGGATCGCCGCGAGATCGTTCAGATTGACCTTCCAGCCGTCACGGCTGAACTGCGGTTCGTGGGCGCCGTCGCTGCTGGCCAGCACGCGTGGCCCGTGCCATGTCGGGTTTGACGGTTGTCCGAAGGGCGCGGGATGCAGCTCCAGTAGTACAGCCGTCGCGTCGGGTTGCGTGGTGTCAGGTGCACCGATTTGCGCGCGGGCTCCCCAGCGACGCAACCAGCCGCTGAGGCTGTCGGCCAGTTCGCGGATGGGCGACACCACGTAGACGCTGTTTGCGGCCAATGTCGGCAAAGCGACAGGGGATGCGCTGGAGGAGGGCTGTTCCAGCGGCACGCTCAGGGAAAAACTGCTGCCCAGTCCCGGCTCGCTGACCATGCGCAGAGTGCCATTCATCAAGTGCGTCAGACGCTGGCAAATCGGCAGGCCCAGGCCCGTGCCGGCCACCACGTTGGTGTTGCCTTCGGTCTGGTAGAACGGTTCGAAAATGAACGCCTGATCCTCATGGGCGATGCCTTTGCCAGTGTCCGAGACTTGCCATTGCAGGCACACCCGTTCGCCTTCGCGACTGAGCAGTCTGACTCGTAGCACCACGCGTCCGGAGTCGGTGAACTTGACCGCGTTGCTCAGCAGGTTGTTGAGGATCTGCCGTACGCGGCTGGCATCGCCGATCAGCCGGTCCGGCAGTTTTGGGTGGAGGCAGGCATACAGTTGCAGGCCTTTGCTCTGCGCCGCCGCCGCGTAACCCTGGACCACTTCCTGCACCAGTGTCGCCGGGCAAAACTCACTCAGTTCCAGCGCCAGTTGCCCGGCCTCGATCTTCGATACATCGAGCACGTCGCAGATCAATTGCAGCAACGTGGCGGACGAACCTTCGATGGCTTGCAGGTAACTTTTCTGTTGGCTATCGAGTTGCGTACGCGCGAGCAATTCCAGAGTGCCGAGCACGCCGTAGAGCGGGGTGCGGATTTCGTGGCTCATGGTGGCGAGGAACAAGGTCTTGGCCTCGTTGGCCGCATCGGCCGATTGGCGCGCCTGTTCCAGCGCGGCTTCGATTTGTCGGCGCGCACTGATGTCGCTGAACGCACACAGCAACACGTCTTCACCTTTGTAGCGAGTCGGTGCGCAGCTCAGGTAAAGGTGGCGGCCGTCGGCGGTCTCGAAGTAATCCGTCAAGAACGGCTCGGCAGCATCGAAGGCATCGCGAATCCAGCCGGCGCCCAGTTGCTCGCCACAGGCGCCCAGCCATTGTCGGGCGAGGGTGTTTTCCAGCACTACCTGGCCATCGCTGCGCCGCAGCACGCACAGCGCCACCGGGGCGGTCTGGATCACGTCGCGGCTGAACAGCTCGCTTTCCACCAGCGCCTGGATCCGGTGAATCGCCGGGTTGATGACGCGGTGCTCCAGGCGCCGGGTCAGCAGGCATACCAGGCTGATACTCAGCAAGCAGAACAGCAGCGCGCCGAGCATTTGCGGCCACAGCGCCCACAGCACCGCGAGTAAGTCGATGGAGTAGGTGAGTTGCCAGTCGGAGGATTTCAGTTGCTTGCGCAGCACCAGTTGCTCGGGCAGCCACCCGTCTCCGACAAACCCGAAGAAGTCCTGTTGCCGCAGCAGCGGCAGGTTCTGCCCGGGCGGCGGCTTGTGGCTGTTGCTGAACAGCGGCATGCCTTGCGAGTTGAACATGGTGAACTCGCCGGCACTGTGGTCGCTCAGGGCGCTGGAGACTTCGCGGTCGTCCATTTCCAGGCCGAGCCAGCCGGAGTTGATGTCGCGCTCGTCTAGACGAATGAAGATGTATAGCTGCGAGTGGCCGTCGGCGGCATGGGTCAGCCAGAGTTCTTTGATGTTGCCGCTGTCGTGGTGCTTGAGGGTCTGCAGTTGTTCGAGCATGGTCTCGGGGAAACGGCCGATCACCGCAGTCGCGTTGTACAGGCGCAACACTTGGGTCCGGGGGCCGCTGCTGACGTAGACCAGGTTGAGCTGCCGGGCCTTGAGGTAATCGCGCATGCGTCGGGTCAGCCAGATGCTCCATTGCTGCCCCGGCGCTTGCCCGAGCAACAGGCGGATCTCTTCTTCGGAGACCGGCAAATCCATGTTGGCCATGCGCGTGGCCGACAGGCTCAGGCTTTCGAGCAGTGCTTCACGGGTGGTGAAAAAGGTATGCGCTTCAGCAATCGCGCTGCTCATATAGCTGCGCCGCTGAGAGATTTCATTGTTGAAGGTAAACAGCAGAAAGCTGTATACGCCGCCGAGAATGCCCAGCAGCAGTACCAGCGCAAAAATGCGCAACAGGCGTCGCGCAGCGTGGGGCGTGGACAAGACCGGGCTGATCTGGTGGAGGTAGTTCTTCAATCGCATCCCGGCACAGTAGGGGCGAGCGGACGCCGGGAGAATCAGACGATCCTTAAAAGCGTCACAGGTAATTGACGATGAAGGTCACTTCGGTATTGGCACTGCCGGCCTCGACATTCTCTGTGCTCAGACGGTAATACGCGGCCGAAAAGGGGATTTTGAAATTGAGCCCGGTGGTGGTGAAGCCGTTGAACGGGTAGGTGGTGTCGAAAGCGATGGGCTGGCCGAGTTCATTCATCACTTGCAAGCCGATGCCTTTGGCGGTGGAACTGGAGTTGAGCGCAACGACACCTTTGGTTGCATCAAGGATCGGGGTGTTGGCTTTGAGTGAATAAGTGACTTTCTTGATCCCGGTCTGGCATTGGTTCAAGGCAATGTCGAAGCGCACCTTGCGTGACGTGGCGCTGGCTTCGCGAAAGTCGTCGAGCTGGTAATCGTCGCCCATCGCCACCGGTACAGAGGGGGTCTGGCAGGAGGCGGTGTTCAGCACGATGGGGTTCATCAGGTTAAGTTTCTTCAAGATGAGATCATCGTCCTGCAGGCTGCCCAGATACCCCGCGTCGATGTTGACTTTCGACGTCAGCTCGCCCGTCTTGATAATTTCCAGACGCACGGAGTTCGCGCCGAACCCATAGCTGGTGTTGGCGGCGATGGCTTGCAAGGCTGTTTCGTAGCGGCTCAGGGCTTCGAACCAAACGCGGTAGGACAGTCCGCTCTTGCCCAGCGGAAAAATACTTTCCGTACCGGTGGCGGTGCCCAGTTTCGGATTCATCTGAATGCCAAACATGGAAGTCTTCGAGCAGCTCCAGATATGGCCGGTTGACCGCACGGTGTCCTGATAGACAACGGTGCCATTGGGTGTGTCGGCAGGAATGGTCAGAGTGGAACTGGCGAGACTGGCGCCAAAGTTGAGGGTTTCAGTCTTCGAATTGACCGCAACACAGCTGCCGGCCATCACGTTGGAGGCAAAGGCAAACAAGGTGGTTGAGATACAGAGCGGGAGCGGGCGCTGGAGTTTGAAACGCTTCATGGAGAGGGTTTACGTAATCGGTCAATGAACTGCGTACGTTAAACACACCATCTGGTTGTAGACATCAGGCGATTCTTAGAAAGCATCTCTTCCTTTGCACCGTGTCACGGCCATCGCGAGCAGGCTCACGCCTACATGTGGAATGCGTTCCCCCCGTAGGAGTGATGGCGTTCTTCTATGCGCGACAAAAACCCAGGCCATTGGTCAACTAATTACAAAGCAACCTAACTATTGCGTTGACATTCGCTGCCTAGGCAGTAACATCTCGACATACATTCACTGCCTAGGCAGTTATTAGGTGAGCAAATGAAGCATTTCACCCCGGACGAATTCAAACACTGTCATCTCGGCCTGTTGCTGGGTCGTGCCGCGCTGCTCAAGGACCGGATCATCGACACCCACATGGAGCCGCATGGCATCACTGCCGCGCAGTTCAAGGTGTTGATCATCATGGCCCAGTTCGGCGTCGACACCCCGGCCGAGCTGTGTCGGCATCTGTCGCTGGACAGCGGTTCGATGACACGCATGCTCGATCGTCTGGAGCAGAAAGGCTTTCTCGCTCGCCACCGCAGCGAAGGCGATCGCCGTCAGGTGCAGCTCAAGTTGACCGAACAAGGCCAGCAACTGGCCGATCGTCTGCCGCACATCGGCGCCGATGCGATGAATGAACTGGCTGGCGCCGTCACTCCGGACGAGTTGAAGACCCTGGAATACATCCTCAAGAAAATCCTGCTGGCAGCCGGTGACCCGATCACTATCCAGCGGTTAGGTGAACACAATGAGCGGTAAAACCTTGCGCAGCAGCCTGACCCTGGTGCTGTCGGCGATGATCCTCGCCGGCTGCGCCAACTACAGTGGCCTCGACACTCAGGGCAAACGCCTTGATGCGAAAAGCCTCAATGCCAGCCAGTCCCTCAGCGGCGTGACCCTGTCGCCGGCCGCGTGGCCGAAAAGCGACTGGTGGACCAGCCTTGGCGATTCGCAACTCGACGGCCTGATCCGCGAAGCCCTGCACGACAGCCCGGACATGCAGATCGCCGAAGCCCGCGCCCATCAGGCCAGCGCCGCCGCGTATGCCGCCGATGCCGAACGCTATCCGACCCTCGACGCCAGCGCCGGCATCAGCCGTTCGCGCCTGGCTCGCGATCAGGATCCGCTGGGGCAGGGTGGGGCTTATTCGACGGTGCGCAATGTCAGCGCCGGCTTCAATTACAACTTCGACCTCTGGGGCGGCCAGCGTGACGCCTGGGAAGCCGCACTCGGTCAGGTCCGCGCCGCTGAAGTCGATCGTCAGGCTGCACAACTGACCCTCGCCGCCGACGTCGCTCGCGCTTACAGCGATCTCGGTCAGGCGCACATCGTTTACGACCTGGCGAACGAAGACCTCAAACGCACCAAACAAATGCTCGACCTAAGCCAGCGTCGCCTCAGCTCCGGGATCGACAGCCAGTATCAGTTCCAGCAAACCCAGAGTCTGGAAGCCAGTTCCGAAGCCAGTCTGATCGACGCGGAAAAACGCCTGAACAGCGCGAAAATCGCTTTGGCCGTGCTGCTTGGCAAAGGCCCGGATCGCGGCAACGAAATCGCCCGACCGAAAGTCCTGCAAGCCAGCGCCGTGGCCGTACCGTCGGTGCTGCCGGCGGAGCTGCTCGGTCGTCGCCCGGATCTGGTCGCTGCGCGCTGGCGCGTCGAAGCGGCGAGCAAGGACATCGACTCGGCGAAAACCCGCTTCTATCCCAACCTGAACCTCACGGCCTCGGCCGGGGCCGAATCCCTGTTGGGTGACGCGATGTTCGGCTCGGCCAGTCGTTTCTTCAACATTGCCCCGACCATTTCGGTGCCGATCTTCGACGGCGGACGCCTGCGCGCCAACCTCGATGCGCGCGACGCCGATTACGACCTGGCGGTGGCGCAGTACAACAAAAGCCTGGTGAAAGCCCTGGGCGATGTCAGTGACACGATCAACCAGCTGCGTGATATCGGCCGGCAGATCGGCGCGCAGCAACACGCCACCGACATTGCTCAGGATTCTTACAACACCGTCGTCCAGCGTTACGGTTCCGGCATCGGCAACTACCTGGACGTGCTCAGCATCGAGCAGCAATTGCTGCAGGCCCAGCGTCAACTGGCCAACCTCAATGCCGAGCAGATCGACCTGTCGATTCAATTGATGCAAGCGCTGGGCGGCGGCTTCCAGGGTGAAACCCTGACCGCAGCCAACGCCACCCCAGCCACGCCGCACAACTAATTCAAGGTATTTGTCATGGCCACTGCCGAAAACACTCAAGCTCAAGGCTCCACTCCCGACACCGGCAATCCGCGCAAACGCAAAGTGATGCTGCTGGTGCTGGCTGTCGTCGTCCTGCTCGCCGGCGCCGGCGTCTGGGCGTATCACGAATTCATCGGGCGCTTTAACGAAAGCACCGACGACGCCTACGTCAACGGCAACGTGGTGGAGATCACCCCGTTGGTCACCGGCACCGTGGTCAGCATTGGCGCGGATGACGGTGATCTGGTTCACGAAGGCCAGGTGCTGATCAACTTCGACCCCAACGACGCCGAAGTCGGCCTGCAAAGTGCCCAGGCAAAACTGGCGCGCACCGTGCGTCAGGTGCGCGGCCTGTACAGCAACGTTGACGGCATGAAAGCCCAGGTCAACGCGCAACAGGCTGAAGTGCAGAAGGCCCAGGACAACTACAACCGCCGGAAAAACCTCGCCGCAGGCGGCGCGATTTCCCAGGAAGAACTGTCCCACGCCCGCGACGACCTGACCTCGGCGCAAAACGCCCTGGCCAACGCCAAACAGCAATTGAAAACCACCAGCGCGCTGGTCGATGACACCGTGGTGTCGTCGCACCCGGATGTGATGGCGGCCGCTGCCGATCTGCGTCAGGCCTACCTGACCAACGCCCGCAGCACCTTGATCGCGCCAGTCACCGGTTACGTCGCCAAGCGCACCGTGCAACTCGGTCAACGGGTCCAGCCGGGCACCGCGCTGATGGCGGTGATTCCACTGGATCAACTGTGGATCGACGCCAACTTCAAGGAGACCCAGCTGCGTGACATGCGCATCGGTCAGCCGGTGGATATCGAATCCGATATCTATGGCAGCGACGTGAAATTCAGCGGCACCGTCGACAGCCTCGGCGCCGGTACCGGCAGCGCGTTTGCCTTGCTGCCGGCGCAGAACGCCACGGGTAACTGGATCAAGATCGTGCAGCGTGTGCCGGTGCG
>NZ_QAIU01000637.1:0-419 GCF_003061205.1 Pseudomonas sp. HMWF006 | reverse complement strand
TCCACGACAACAGCGCTGCGCTGAGCAAAACCGCGCAACGCTGAATCTTTCCCCTGTGGGAACAGGTTCTCAAGGTGATGAGATTTACTGTGGTGAGGGGATTTATCCCCGATGGACTGCGCAGCAGGCCCGGCTTTTCTGAATCAAAGGAGGGGCCGCTTCGCGGCCTATCGGGGATAAATCCCCTCGCCACAGTGTTTCCTTGCAACATTGATTTTTTCCCACAAGGGCTGCTGTGTCTGTAACAGACAGGGCGCCAACCCGGTTCCAAAGGATTCACAATGAGCAATAACGCCTCTTTCACGCCGCCCAGCCTGTTGCTCAGCACCATCGGCCTGTCGCTGGCGACGTTCATGCAAGTGCTCGACACCACCATTGCCAACGTGGCGCTGCCGACGATTTCCGGCAACCTCGGGGTC
>NZ_QAIU01000636.1:14605-16234 GCF_003061205.1 Pseudomonas sp. HMWF006 | reverse complement strand
CCTTAATTCCTATCGGTTCAGTGCTGGCCTTGCCCAACCTGCCGGGCAAATGGTGAAAAGTCAATCTATCCCCGACGTCATGCTTTTTTTGCCAAGTCATTGATGCAGGAACGAATTTCTGTGTCTACGCTGAGGTTGGATCCAACGTGTCTGTGAGTCTATCCTTTATTTTTTTTCAATGAGGTGCCCATGAGTCAGGCGTTTCTCCCCTTCTCTCGTCCGAGTATCGGCGATGAGGAAATAGCCGCTGTAGAGCAGGTGTTGCGCTCGGGCTGGATCACGACAGGGCCGAAAAACCAGGCACTCGAAGAGCAATTTGCGCAGTACGTCGGTTGCCGCCATGCGGTGGCCCTGTCTTCGGCAACTGGCGGGATGCACATTGCCCTGCTGGCCCTGGGCATTGGGCCGGGCGACGAAGTCATCACCCCGTCGCAGACCTGGGTCTCGACCGCCAACATGATTTCCCTGCTCGGCGCCAAACCGGTGTTCGTCGATGTCGACCGCGACACGCTGATGACCGACGCTGCGCGCATCGAAGCGGCCATCACCCCGCGGACCAAGGCAATCATCCCGGTGCATTACGCCGGCGCCGCGTTCGATCTGGATCCGCTGTATGCCTTGGCCGACAAGCACGGCATCGCAGTCATCGAAGACGCTGCGCATGCCGCCGGCACCCGCTACAAGGGGCGTCACGTCGGTTCGCAAGGCACAGCGATTTTCTCCTTCCACGCGATCAAGAACATGACCTGTGCCGAAGGCGCAATGTTCGTCACCGACGACGAAGCCCTGGCCAGCCGCGTGCGCATGCTCAAATTCCACGGCCTGGGCGTCGATGCCTATGACCGCCTGACCGGTGGCCGCAAGCCGCAGGCACAAGTGATGGAGCCGGGCTTCAAGTACAACCTGGCCGACATCAATGCCGCGATTGCCCTGGTGCAATTGCAACGTCTGGACGAAATCAACGCCCGCCGTACCGAACTGGCCAGCGCCTATCTGCAAAAATTCGAGGGCCTGCCGGTACAGCCATTGGCCCTGCCCGGCTATGCCCAGCAACACGCCTGGCACCTGTTCATCCTGCGCATCGACAGCGAGCGCTGCGGCATGGACCGCGAAACCTTCATGAAAGGCTTGCAGGATCAGGGCATCGGCACCGGTATTCACTTCATTGCCACCCACCTGCACACCTGGTATCGCCAGCGTGACCCTGACCTGTATCTGCCTAACACCGAATGGAACTCGGCGCGACTCTGCTCGATTCCGTTGTTCCCGGACATGACCGATCAAGACCTTGATCGTGTCGTCGGTGCCATCGCCACCCTTTTGGACAAACGCCCGTGAAACCCTATCCAATCCGATGTGTGTCGATCGTTATCCCGGTCTACAACGAACAGGACAGCCTGCCGGAACTGCTGCGCCGCACCGAAGCGGCGTGCCGGATGCTGCATCATGAATTTGAAATCGTCCTGGTGGACGACGGCAGTCGCGACGACTCCGCCCAGTTGCTTGAAGAAGCGGCGACCCGCGTAGACAGCCCGTTCGTGGCGGTCATTCTCAACCGCAACTATGGCCAGCACGCGGCGATCATGGCCGGCTTCGAGCAGTGCAAGGGCGATGTCGTGATCACGATCG
>NZ_QAIU01000636.1:9652-14595 GCF_003061205.1 Pseudomonas sp. HMWF006 | reverse complement strand
AAGGCTACGACGTGGTCGGCACCGTGCGTGGCAATCGCCAGGACTCGGCGCTGCGCCGCTACCCGTCGAAGCTGATCAACCTCGCCGTGCAACGCTCCACCGGCGTCGCCATGAGCGACTACGGCTGCATGTTGCGCGCCTATCGCCGCACGATCATCGACGCGATGCTCGCCTGCCGTGAACGCAGCACGTTCATCCCGATCCTCGCCAACAGCTTCGCCCGCCACACCACCGAAATCGTTGTCGCCCACGCCGAGCGTGAACACGGCGATTCGAAATACAGCCCGATGCGCCTGATCAACCTGATGTTCGATCTGGTGACGTGCATGACCACCACACCGCTGCGTCTGCTGAGCATCGTCGGCTTCGGGATGGCAGGGTTGGGCGTGCTGTTCGCCATTGCGCTGATCGTGCTGCGCCTGGCGTTCGGCGCCGGCTGGGCGGGTGACGGCACGTTCGTCCTGTTCGCCGTACTGTTCGTGTTCACCGGTGGCCAGTTCATCGGCATGGGCCTGCTGGGTGAATACCTGGGTCGCATGTACAGCGACGTGCGCGCCCGCCCACGCTTCTTCATTGAAAAGGTGCTGCGCAGTCAGCCGGCCGATCCGGCCCCTGCGGTCACCGTTGATGGTCTCTCTTCTTCCCCTACTTCTTCCGATCAGGTTCTCTCATGAGTGCAAAAACTGTTGTCTTCGCCTACCACGATATTGGCTGCGCCGGCATTGAAGCCCTGCTCGACAGCGGCTATGACATTGCAGCAGTGTTCACTCACGCCGATGACCCGAAAGAAAACGCGTTCTACGCGTCGGTGGCGCAACTGTGCGCCAGCAAAGGCATCCCGGTGCACGCCCCGGAAGACGCCAACCACCCACTGTGGATCGAACGTATTGCCAAGCTGAACCCGGAATACATTTTCTCCTTCTACTATCGCAACCTGCTGAGCGAAGCACTGCTGGCCACCGCCAAAAAAGGCGCGTTCAACCTGCACGGCTCGCTGCTGCCACGCTACCGCGGTCGCGCACCGGCGAACTGGGTGCTGGTCAACGGTGAAACCGAAACCGGCGTTACCCTGCACCGCATGGTCAAACGCGCTGATGCCGGCGCCATTGTGGCCCAGCAACGCGTAGCCATCGAGCGCAGCGACACCGGTCTGACCCTGCACGCCAAACTGCGCACTGCCGCCAGCGATCTGCTGCGCGACACCCTGCCGAACATGCTGCAAGGCAAGATCACCGAAACTCCGCAGGACGAGTCCAAAGCGACCGTGTTCGGTCGTCGCACTCCGGCGGACGGCAAACTGGTCTGGGCCAAACCGGCTGAAGAGCTGTTCAACCTGGTGCGTGCCGTGACCCGTCCGTACCCGGGCGCCTTCTGCGCCGTGGGCGAGCACAAGCTGATCGTCTGGAGCGCCGAAGTCGTCAAGGGCAACGAAGGTCAGGCCCCTGGCCGTGTGATCAGCGTCGATCCACTGCGCATTGCCTGCGGTGAAGACTCGCTGGTAGTCACTGCCGGTCAGCGCAACGACAACGGTCTGTACCTGAGTGGCCCGCAACTGGCCAACGAACTGGGTCTGGTTGACGGCTCGCTGTTGCGCGGTGCCGAGTCCGGTCGTGCGCCACGTCGTACCCGCGTACTGATCCTCGGCGTCAACGGTTTCATCGGTAACCACCTGTCCGAGCGCCTGCTGCGTGACGACCGTTACGATGTCTACGGTCTGGACATCGGCTCCGACGCCATCGAGCGTCTGCGCAGCCACCCGAACTTCCACTTCGTCGAAGGCGACATCAGCATTCACTCCGAGTGGATCGAATACCACATCAAGAAGTGCGACGTGGTTCTGCCGCTGGTGGCCATCGCTACTCCGATCGAATACACCCGCAACCCGTTGCGCGTATTCGAACTGGACTTCGAAGAGAACCTGAAACTGGTTCGCTACTGCGTCAAGTACAACAAGCGCGTGATCTTCCCGTCGACCTCCGAAGTCTATGGCATGTGCCAGGACAAGAACTTCGACGAAGACACCTCGAACCTGATCGTTGGCCCGATCAACAAGCAGCGCTGGATCTACTCCGTATCCAAGCAACTGCTGGACCGCGTGATCTGGGCTTACGGCGCCAAAGGCCTGAACTTCACCCTGTTCCGTCCGTTCAACTGGATGGGCCCGCGTCTGGACCGTCTGGATTCGGCCCGTATCGGCAGCTCCCGCGCCATCACCCAGCTGATCCTCAACCTGGTGGAAGGCACGCCGATCCGTCTGTTCGACGGTGGCGAGCAGAAGCGCTGCTTCACCGACATCGCTGACGGCATCGAAGCTCTGGCCCGCATCGTCGATAACGAAAACGATGCCTGCAACGGCCAGATCATCAACATCGGCAACCCGGACAACGAAGCCAGCATCCGTCAGTTGGGCGAAGAGCTGCTGCGTCAGTTCGAAGCGCACCCGCTGCGCCACAACTTCCCTCCGTTCGCCGGTTTCCGCGACGTGGAAAGCAAGGCGTTCTACGGTGCCGGCTACCAGGACGTGGAACACCGCAAGCCAAGCATCGCCAACGCCAAGCGCCTGCTGAACTGGGAACCGACCGTGGAGATGAGCGAAACCATCGGCAACACCCTGGACTTCTTCCTGCGTGAAGCCATGCTCGAAATCGCGGACAAGAAGTAATGCAGGCAGGACTTCGTATAGATGTCGACACCTACCGCGGCACCCGTGAAGGTGTGCCGCGACTGTTGGAGATGCTCGACGAGGCTCAGGTCAAGGCAACGTTTTTCTTCAGTGTCGGCCCGGACAACATGGGTCGGCATCTGTGGCGCCTGATCCGCCCGCAGTTCCTCTGGAAAATGCTGCGTTCCAACGCCGCCGGCCTGTACGGCTGGGACATTCTGCTGGCCGGCACTGCCTGGCCGGGCAAACCGATTGGCCGCGATCTCGGGCACCTGATGCGTCAGGCCCGGGACGCCGGTCATGAGGTCGGCCTGCACGCCTGGGATCACCACGGCTGGCAAGCCAATGCCGGGCGCTGGAGCCAGGCGCAACTGATCGAGCAGATTCGTCAGGGCGTCGACACGTTGAGCGATATCCTCGGTGCCAAGATCGAGTGTTCGGCCTCCGCCGGCTGGCGTGCGGACGAACGGGTGATCGAGGCCAAGCAGGCCTTCGGCTTTCGCTACAACAGCGATTGCCGCGGGCAAAGCCTGTTCCGTCCGCTGCTGGCGGACGGCACACCGGGCACGCCGCAGGTTCCGGTGGACTTGCCGACCTTCGATGAAGTGGTCGGCCCGCACGTGGCGGCGAAGGACTTCAACGCCTTCATCCTCGACCGGTTCCGGCCGCAGGCACTCAACGTCTATACCATTCATGCCGAAGTAGAAGGGATTCTGATGGCTCAGGACTTTCGTCAATTGCTGGTCGATGCTCGCCAGCGCAGTATTGACTTCCAACCCTTGGGCAACCTGTTGCCCGAGTATTTCAACTCCTTGCCCGTGGGTCGCGTGCAACGCGGTGCGCTCGAAGGCCGTGAAGGCTGGCTGGGAGTGCAAGGCGCATGACCAGACGCTGGGCACTGCCGCTGTTGATCGGGCTCTGTCTGCTGGCCTATCTGTTGCCGTTGAGCACACATGGCCTGTGGATCCCCGACGAAACCCGTTACGCACAGATCAGCCAGGACATGCTGCTGAGCGGCAACTGGGTCTCGCCGCATTTCATGGGGCTGCGTTATTTCGAGAAACCGATTGCCGGTTACTGGATGATCGCCATCGGCCAGGAATTGTTCGGGCAGAATCTGTTCGGCGTGCGTTTCGCGTCGGCCCTGAGCACGGCCTTGAGTATGCTGCTGGCCTACCTGATCGCGCGCCGGATGTGGAACGATCCGCGCAAGAGTTTCGTCTGCGCCCTGCTCTACATGAGCTTCACCGTCGTTGCCGGTCAGGCCGGGTACGCCAACCTCGATCCGCAGTTCACCTTCTGGGTCAACCTGAGTCTGGTGGCGCTGTGGTTTGCGCTCGACAGCAAAAGCACCGGCCAACGTCTGGGGGCCTGGGCTGTGCTGGGACTGGCCTGCGGCATGGGGTTCATGACCAAGGGTTTTCTCGCCTGGTTGTTACCGGTGCTGATCGCGTTGCCGTGGATGCTCTGGCAGAAACGCTGGCGCGAACTGCTGGTGTTCGGTCCGGTGGCCATCGCCATCGCGATCGTCGTCAGCTTGCCGTGGGCACTGGCGGTGCATGCGCAGGAACCGGATTACTGGCGGTTCTTCTTCTGGCACGAACACATTCGCCGGTTTGCCGGCGACGATGCGCAGCACGATGCGCCGTGGTGGTTCTACTTGCCGCTGCTGGTGGCATTCAGTCTGCCGTGGGTCGGCCTGTTGCCAAGCGCTTTCCGGCAAGCCTGGCAAACCCGGGCCCAGCCGAAGATGGTCTTTCTGCTGTTGTGGCTGTTGCTGCCACTGGGCTTTTTCAGCCTGAGCAACGGCAAACTGCCGACCTACATCCTGCCGTGCCTGTTGCCGATGGCGTTGCTGCTGGGCAATGCGCTGGCTGATCGCTTGCGGCTGGAGCAAGGCCGGGCACTGGGGATCAATGGCCTGCTGAATCTGCTGCTGGGCGTGGTCCTGCTGATCGCACTGGTTTACCTGCAATTGAAAAAACCGGTGTACGACCACGAACTGCACAGCATGGTGCTGGTGTTCATCGCCCTGATCGGCTGGATCATCGCAAACCTCGCGCAAGCGTTCCTGCCGCTGCAATGCTGGGCGGCACCGGCACTGGGCAGCCTGTTGCTGGCGGGGGTGCTGCCGGCTGCGTTGCCCAAGTCGGTGGTGGCCAACAAAACCCCGGATCAGTTCATCCGGCATCACGTCACTGAACTGTCCGGCACCACGCATTTGCTGAGCAACGACCTGGGCGCTGCAGCAGCCTTGGCCTGGCGCCTGAAAACGCCGCAG
>NZ_QAIU01000636.1:5583-9642 GCF_003061205.1 Pseudomonas sp. HMWF006 | reverse complement strand
ATCCTGAAGGCGCCGAACGCCGGCTCACCAAAGAAACCGTTCAACAATGGGTCCGCGAAGCCCGCCGCACCGGATCGGTCGGCGTACTGATGCGCGTCAAGGGTCAGAGCGAGCTGGAAGAGCTCGACCTGCTGCCCAAGGACGGCACCCGTTACGAATCGGGCAATCTGGTGATTATGGTCCTGCCCAAGGTCGCGTCATGAGTTGGCTGCTGTTACTGACGGCGTGTCTACTGACGTGCCTGGGGCAAGTGGCGCAGAAATTCGCCGTGGAAAGCTGGCGTGGCGTCGAGTCGTCCTGGGCCGACAAACTGCGTTCGCCATGGTTGTGGCTGGCGCTGTTGGCCCTCGGCAGCGGGCTGCTGGTCTGGCTGCTGGTGTTGCAGCGCCTCGAAGTGGGCATCGCTTACCCGATGCTCAGCCTCAACTTTGTCCTGATCACCCTGATCGCCCGCTTTGTCTTTCGCGAGCCCATCGACCGCCAGCATTGGCTGGGCGTGGCGCTGGTGATCGGCGGCGTGGTGCTGCTGGGGCAACAGTCATGAACAAGGCACGCGGTATCGGCTTTGCCCTGGCCAGTGTGGGCCTGGTCAGCAGTGCCCAGTTGGGCATGCGCTGGAGCATGACGCGCCTGCCGCAACCGGAACAATGGCTGACGGCGCTGAGCGCCGGCAGTGTTGATCTGAGCGCATTGGCCGTGGTGATGGCGGCGATTTTCGCCTACGCCCTGTCGATGCTTTGCTGGCTCGCGGCGCTACGCGACCTGCCGTTGGGGCGGGCCTATTCACTGTTAAGCATCAGCTACGCGCTGGTGTACCTGCTGGCGGCCAGTCTGCCGCTGTTCAACGAATCTTTCAGTTTCACTAAATCGCTGGGCGTGGCACTGGTCATGCTCGGGGTCATCACTATTAACTCTCGTCCGTCTCGTGCGCCCGAATTCAGGAGTGCTCCATGAAAATCACAGTATTTGGTAGCGGTTATGTGGGTCTGGTGCAGGCCGCCGTGTTGGCCGAAGTCGGTCACGACGTCGTGTGCATGGACATTGACCAGAAGAAAGTCGAGCTGCTGCGCCAAGGCCACGTCAGCATTTTCGAACCAGGTCTGTCGAGCCTGGTGCGTGAAGGCCTGGACTCCGGGCGCCTGACGTTCACCGCCGATGAAAAACTCGCCGTGCAACACGGTCGCGTCGCGTTCATCGCCGTGGGCACACCGTCCAGCGAAGACGGCTCGGCCGACCTGAAATACGTGCTGTCGGTGGGTGACGCCGTGGCACGCCACCGTGAGCAGCCGCTGATTCTGGTGGAGAAATCCACCGTACCGGTCGGCACTGGCGACACCCTGCGTGCGCACATCCAGGCCGCGCTGGACGCCGCCGGCCGTGAACTGCAGTTCGATATCGTCTCCAACCCGGAATTCCTCAAGGAAGGTTCGGCGGTGTCCGACTGCCGTCGTCCCGACCGCATCGTCATCGGCTGTGAAGGTGACGAAGTGCGCGATGTGATGCGCGACCTGTACTCGCCGTTCAACCGCAACCACGACCGCATCATGTTCATGGACCTGCGCAGCGCCGAGCTGACCAAGTACGCCGCCAACTGCATGCTGGCGACCAAGATCAGCTTCATCAACCAGATCGCCGAACTGGCCGAACACCTGGGCGCCGACATCGAGTCGGTACGTCAGGGCATCGGTGCCGATACCCGCATCGGTTACCACTTCATCTACCCGGGCTGCGGCTACGGCGGTTCGTGCTTCCCCAAAGACATGCGCGCGCTGATCCACAGCGCCGAACAGGCACACTGTTCCAGCGACCTGCTGCAAGCGGTCGAGGCGATCAACGAGCGGCAGAAGCACAAGCTGTTCGACCGCATCAATGCGTTCTACAAAGGCGACCTGCGCGGCAAGACCTTCGCCCTGTGGGGCCTGGCGTTCAAACCGAACACCGACGACATGCGCGACGCACCGAGCCGCGTCCTGCTCGACTCGCTGTTTGCCGCCGGCGCCAGTGTTCGCGCGTTTGACCCGGAAGCGATGCAGGAAACCCAGCACCTGTACCCGAACGAAGAAAAACTGATGCTGATGGGCACCCCGGAATCAGTGCTGGCGGGTTCCGATGCGCTGATCATCTGCACCGAATGGCAACAGTTCAAGGCGCCGGATTTCGACCTGATCGAGCAACGCCTGAAAGCCCCGGTGATCTTCGACGGCCGCAACCTGTACGACGCCGACCGTCTGGCTCGCAATGGCTTCAAGTACTTCCCGATCGGCCGAGGCGATTCGCGCAAACTGCCGATCCCGCTGCAGCAGTGGTCCGCCACTGCGGACGTCGCTTGATTACGTTGTCGCCCGAGATTCGCCGACAGTCCCTGCTCGCAGGGCTGTTGGCGTTTTTATTGTGCATGGCCGGGGTCTACGGGCAGGCCCCTATCGGTTTCGATTCGCGGTTTGTGTTGTTCGCACAGGAAATGCTGCGCCACGGGCCGACGGTCTTTCCCACGACGTATGGCCAGCCGTACGCGGATTATTCGGCGGTGTCGACGCTGTTTGTCTGGCTGCTGTCGCTACCGTTCGGGACGGTGAATGCCTTGACCGCGTGGGCACCGAGCGCGATGGCCGGCGCCGTGATCGTCACGTTGATGTATCGCTTGCTGGTGCCGTACTCGCGGCGCTGGGCGTTGATCAGTATCGCGTTGCTGATGTTGACCAGTGGCTTCGTGACCGAAGTGCGCGCGGTGTCGCAGGATCTGCTGCTGGCGGCGGTGGCGTTCGCGGTGTTTTACCTCGGTTATGCCCACGACCATTTCGCGGGTGGGCGCCGTTGGCCGCTGATTTTCGCTTTGCTGTTGCTCGGTTTCGGCATTCGCGGTCCCATCGGCCTGGTGGTGCCGACCGGCATGCTCTGCAGTTATTACCTGCTCAATCGACAGTGGTCGCGCCTGCTGGTGTTTGGTGTGCTGGCAGCGGTGTTGCTGGTGGCGTGCGTCGGTCTGCTGTTGTGGCTGGCCCGGGTCAGCGGCGGTCCGGGATTCATGCAGGACGTGATCCGCATGCAGTTCATGGGGCGCATGGACGGTAGCGAAGGGGTCAGCGGATCGCTGTATTACTTCACCAGTTCCTTCGGCAACTATGCGCTGGCCTACCCGTTGGCGTTATTGGCATTGGCGGCGTCATGGCTGGGCAAACCGCAGCAGCGCGGCCCCGCGTTGCGTCTGGTGCAGTATTGCGCGGCGGCCGGGTTGATCGTGATGGTCGGCTTGTCGATCCCGCAAGCGAAGAAAGCGCGGTATCTGCTGCCGATGTTGCCGATGGCGGCGATCATTGCGGCGTATCCGTTCCAAGTGGCACATGGCTGGGTGTTTCGCGGGTTGCGCGGGTTGATGCTTGGCCTGTGGCTGCTGACGCCGGGTGTCCTGATGGTGCTGTTGTTCGTGGCGCGTCGGCGCTTTCCCGAGCAATTGCAAGACGTCACCTTTGTTTTGATCGGCCTCGGTGCACTGCAACTGGTGGCGCTGTCACGGCTGTTGATGCCGCGTTGGCGCCCGGAAGTCCTGGCACTGATGGCTGTCCTGGCATTGTGGACGGTTTATGTCGCGGTATTTGAACCGGCCGAGCGGCGTCTGTACGACACGCAAACCTTCAGCCGGGACGCCTTCGCGCAGATTCAGCGCAATCCCGCGCCGGTGGTGCTGCACGGCATGGGCAAGGATGCGAAGGCGATCAAGTTCATGGTCAACCTCGAGCAGGACCTGCAACCGCAGTTCAGCGACAGCATCCAGCAACTCGAGGCGGTTCACGGCCCGGCGTGGTTGATGATGGATCGCAGCGATTTCCAGGCCCTGCAAGGTACGCCAATCGGTGAGTTAAAACCGGTACTGACTGGCAGCTTCGACAAAAACGACTACGTCCTGTTGTTCCTCAAGCCCTTGTAGGCGTTACCGAAGGCTGCGATCTTTTGCTGTTTAAACATCAAAAGCAAAAGATCGCCGCCAGTGGCAGCACCTGAAGGGATTTAGTGACCATGAGTTTTGTTGTACGCCGGGCGCAGCAGCGTGATGCCGCCGCC
>NZ_QAIU01000636.1:0-5573 GCF_003061205.1 Pseudomonas sp. HMWF006 | reverse complement strand
CGCCTGGCTGGCCGATGCCCCCGTGCCCGATGCCGAACAGCACTTACAGGCAATCCGCAGCGCTTTGGTGTGGGTGGCCGAACACACTGATCAGCAACTTGGCGGTTTTCTGCGGGCGGTGGAAGTCGACAAACAACTGCACGTTGAGGAACTGTCCGTCAGCCAACATTTTCAGGGTCAGGGAATGGGTCGCAAGTTGCTGTTGATGGCCATTGAGTACGCCGCTGAGCAGCAACTTCGCGCCGTCACGCTGACAACATTTTCCGATCTGCCGTGGAACGCACCGTTTTATCAAAAAATCGGCTTTAGCCTGTTAACCCCGCAAGAAACACCGGCGCATCTAGTCGATGCGTTAAACAGCGAAGCAGCCCACGGATTGCCGATTGAACGGCGTTGCGCCATGCATCTTGAACTCAAACCGCAGCCTTGAGATCGACCCCCAACGCTTGGGCAAACGCCTTGACCAACGGACTGCGCACCGTGTTGTGACGCAGGATCAGATTGAACGGCGTAACGATGTGAATGCGCTGCGGCAGCACCGCACGAAACTCTCCGGCCGCGACCAGTGTTGCAGCGTAATGCTCGGGCAGAAAACCCACGAAACGGCCGGTCTTGATCAGCAATGCCACGGCCTCGACCTGAGTGGCAGAGGCGGAAAAACTGTCATAGCGCGCATAGTTGAGCTTATCGCGGTGGATCGCATAGCGGTGGTTGATGCACTCGTAATCCTGCAGCACATTGCCGCTCATTTGCGTCTCGGGCATATCGAACAGCGGATGACCGAGCGCACAGTAAACTTGCGAGCGTTCCTCATACAGCGAGTAATAATCAAACTCTTCACGGCGTTGATAAACCGGAACAATTCCAGCAACTAATCGACCTTCTACGACACCTCTTTCAATCTCATCCAGCTGCGACGCCTGAAGTTGAAATCTTACTTTTGGCGACTCTTCATTGATTTTTTTCAGCGCTGCAACTAACGGCGAACCAGGATCGCTGATCGTATTGTCGATAACGCCTACACCCAGATCACCAATAAGTTCGTTTTGTGCAGAACTAAGCCGGTCACGGAAGTTGTCGACAGAGGCAAATAGATCAATTGACGCCTGATACACCAGGCGCCCTTCTTCGGTGAGGTGAAACCCCTCGCGGCCACGGGTACACAAACGCATGCCAATACGGATTTCCAGATCGGAGATCTGCTTGCTGATGGCCGCCAGGCCCACATTCAGCTCGTTCTGCGCGGCGCTGAAGCCTCCAGCTTCGACCACGGCCTTGAACACCTTGAGCAGTTTGAAATCCAGTCCGCTGAGGGCCAGCGGTGCTCGGTGAGCCGTTTTGACCGGCGGGTTTCCGGAATTGGAAAGTGGGGTTTCCATAATGCTGATTTACCTCTGGCGCAATGTTCAACAATCTGTGTCCAACAACAAAAACATCGCCGACTAATAATAATGATCACAGAAAACACGGCTTGGCAACTGCCAGAAAATCCCGAACATCAGTGCCAACTGACTGTTCGCCAAACATTAAAAGCTGACACTTCGATCAGCTCTCGCGACATTGCAACTGCCCTCTTGAAAACTGCTTTGGCCTGAATCCGTCCGCTGATTGTTCAGCCGGAATTTGCAGGTCATGCACACCGATTTCAGTTCGCGTTACCGACGAGGAAAACAACCAATGTCTCAAACCACCGACCGTCTCTGGGGCGCCCGATTCAAAAGCGGCCCGTCCGCTGCCCTGGCGGCGTTGTCCCGTTGCCCTGAGCGCTATTTCCGCCTCACCCCGTACGACTTGGCCGGTTCCAAGGCGCATGCCGGTGAACTGCAGCGTGCCGGTCTGCTCACCGAGCAGGAAACCCGGACCATGCTCGCCGCGCTGGACGCCATCGGTGCAGACTTCCGCGCTGGCAGCATCGCCCCGACGCTGGACGACGAAGACGTTCACACCTTCATCGAACGCCTGCTGACCGAGCGCCTCGGCGCCTTGGGCGGCAAGCTGCGCGCCGGGCGTTCGCGCAACGACCAGACCGCCAACGATCTGCGTCTGTTCCTGCGTGACCATGTGCGCACCCTGGCCGTGGAAGTCCTCGCTCTGCAACAGGCGCTGGTCGACCAGGCCGAACAGCATGTCGAAAGCATCTGTCCCGGTTTTACGCACTTGCAGCAGGCGCAGCCGATCGTCTTCGCCCACCATTTGCTGGCCCACGCACAGTCGATGCTGCGTGATGTGCAACGGTTGGTGGACTGGGACGCCCGCACCTCGTTGTCGCCACTCGGTGCTGCCGCCATGGCCGGTTCCGCCATTGCTCGCCAGCCGCAGCAATCGGCAAAGGAAATGGGCTATGCCGGCGTCTGCGAGAACTCCATCGACGCCGTCGCCAGTCGCGATCACGTGGCCGAATTCCTGTTCATCGCCAGCATGCTGGGGATCAACATTTCACGTCTGGCCGAAGAGTTTTGCCTTTGGTCGTCGCGCCAGTTCCGCTGGGTTGATCTGGACGATGCCTACGCCACCGGCAGTTCGATCATGCCGCAGAAGAAAAACCCGGACATCGCCGAACTGGCGCGGGGCAAGGCCGGGCGCTTGATCGGCAATCTCACCGGTTTGCTCTCGACGCTCAAATCCCTGCCACTGTCGTACAACCGCGATCTGAGCGAAGACAAGAACGGTGTGCTCGACAGTGTCGACACCTTGCTGCTGGTACTCCCGGCGATGGCCGGGATGGTCGCTACCATGACCGTCAACGTGGCAGAACTGCGGCGTCAGGCACCTCTCGGTTTCACACTCGCCACCGAAGTCGCCGACTGGCTGGCGATGCGCGGCGTGCCTTTCAAGGAAGCGCACGAAATCACCGGCGCGCTGGTGCAGGCCTGCGAGAAACATGGCATCGAATTATGGGAAGCCTCGCCGGCGCTGCTGACCGAGATCGATCCGCGCCTGACCGCTGATGTACGCGACAGCCTGACGCTGGAGGCCGCCATCGCTGTCCGTAGCGGTTGGGGCGGTACCGCGCCGCAACAGGTGCGCGAGCAGATCGGCCGCTTGAAAACCGCCCTCGCCGCGCAACAGCAGTGGACAGAAAACTACCAGGGCTTCCGCCTCTAACGGCCATGGCACATAACCTTGTGGGAGCGAGCTTGCTCGCGAATGCGGTGTGTCATTCAACCTCGATGTCGCCTGACACGGCCTATTCGCGAGCAAGCTCGCTCCCACAGTGATCGTGTTGGATTTGAAAGTACAGTTCGGAGAAACACCATGAGCCAGACTCAGGCAGAACGACTCCAGGCGGAGCGCAAACTGGCGGAAAACCAGTTCGATATCACCCAGTACCAGCATGTGCCACGGCGCTACTACGGGCGGATTTTTTTCGCCACGCTGATCGTCATCGCGATCATCGGCCTGGTGCGCGCCTTCGCCGAAGGCAAGATTGAATGGTCGTACATCGGCCAGTTCCTGACCTCCCAGGCGATCATGTGGGGCCTGTTCAACACCATCATCATGGCCGTCCTGGCGATGGCGCTGGGCATCGTGTTCGGGGTGATCACGGCGATCATGCGCATGTCGGCCAACCCGATCCTGCGCTACGTGGCGCTGACCTACACCTGGCTGTTTCGCGGTACGCCGCTGATTCTGCAACTGCTGCTGTGGTTCAACCTGGCGCTGATTTTCCCCACCATCGGCATTCCCGGGCTGTTCGAACTCGACACCGTGAGCCTGATGACCCCGTTCGTGGCAGCGCTGCTCGGCTTGAGCATCAACCAGGGCGCCTACACCGCTGAAGTGGTGCGCGCCGGCCTGCTGTCGGTGGACACCGGACAGTACGAAGCAGCCAAGTCGATCGGCATGCCGCGTCTGCAAGCGCTGCGCCGGATCATCCTGCCGCAGGCCATGCGCATCATTATTCCGCCGGTCGGCAACGAATTCATCGGCATGGTCAAGATGACCTC
This sequence comes from Pseudomonas sp. HMWF006, assembly GCF_003061205.1. Classification (NCBI taxonomy): domain Bacteria; kingdom Pseudomonadati; phylum Pseudomonadota; class Gammaproteobacteria; order Pseudomonadales; family Pseudomonadaceae; genus Pseudomonas; species Pseudomonas sp. HMWF006. The sequence continues at coordinate 1,626 of NZ_QAIU01000636.1, read as the reverse complement.
GCTGGCGAGCGTGATCCAGTACTCGGAACTGCTCTACAACGCCCAGAACATTTACTACGCCAACGCCCGAGTGATGGAGCTGCTGATCGTTGCCGGTATCTGGTACCTGGCCACTGTCACCGTGCTGTCCTTTGGTCAAAGCCGTCTGGAGCGTCGCTTCGCTCGCGGCGCCGGCAAGCGTTCTTGAGGAATCGAACATGAGAAGCATCGTCAAGGCCGTCAGCCTGAACAAATATTACGACCAGTACCACGCGCTCAAGGACATCAACATCGAAGTCGAGCAAGGCGAAGTGCTGTGCATCATCGGCCCGTCCGGCTCGGGCAAGAGCACCCTGCTGCGCTGCGTCAATCAGTTGGAAAAGATCGACAAGGGCGGCTTGTGGGTCGACGGCGAACTGGTCGGCTATCGGGTCGCAGGCAACAAACTGCACGAACTCAATGAGTCGCAGATTGCCCGCCAGCGCCTGGCGACCGGCATGGTGTTCCAGCGCTTCAACCTGTTTCCGCACATGACTGTGCTGCAAAACATCATCGAAGGCCCGTGCCAGGTGCTCAAGCGCTCGCCCAAGGAAGCCCACGAAGAAGCCTTGGAACTGCTGGCCCGCGTCGGCCTGGCCGACAAACGCAACAGCTACCCGATCGAACTTTCGGGTGGTCAGCAGCAACGAGTCGCCATTGCCAGGGCCCTGGCCATGCGCCCGAAACTGATGCTGTTCGATGAACCCACTTCGGCACTCGACCCGGAACTGGTCGGTGAGGTGCTGTCGGTCATGCGCGATCTGGCGCAGACCGGCATGACCATGATCGTCGTCACCCATGAACTGGGCTTCGCCCGCGAAGTTTCCAATCGCATGGTGTTCATGGACGGCGGGCAGATCGTGGAGGCTGGAAGCCCCGAAGAAATACTAATAAGTCCGCAAAACCCGCGCACCCAAAGCTTCATTTCTGCCGTTCGAACCTAAGCACCGATTGGTGCCACAACACTCATAAGAGAACGACCATGAAGAATTTCGTAATCCCCGCTGCACTCGCTTCTGTCATGTCTTGCGGTTTTGCCGTGGCCGCCGATCTGCCGGCCGGCATCAAGGAAAAAGGCGAGATCGTCGTGGCAATCATGCCGAACTATCCGCCGATGGACTTCAAGGACCCGGCCACCAACACCCTCACAGGCCTCGACTATGACCTGGGCAACGCGCTGGCCGAACGTCTGGGGGTGAAGATCAAATGGCAGGAAACCGGCTTCGAGCAAATGATCAATGCGCTGACCACCGACCGCGTCGACATGGTGTTGTCGGGCATGACCGACACCGGCGAGCGCCAGGCCAGTGTGACCTTCGTCGACTACTTCACCAGCGGCCCGCAGTTCTACACCTTGCAGAAGAACACCGCGACCAACGAGATCATCGACCTGTGCGGCAAGAAAGTCGGCACCAGCCGTCGCACCACATTCCCGGCGGAAATCGCCGCGTGGAGCAAGGCCAACTGTGAGGCGGCCGGCAAACCGGCGATCAACGTGATCGGCACCGAAGGCTCGGCCGACGCCCGTGCGCAACTGCGCCAGAGCCGGATCGATGCGGCGATGCAGGTCAGCGAAACGCTGTCGTACCTCAAGACCCAGGAAAAGGA
>NZ_QAIU01000635.1:15800-29811 GCF_003061205.1 Pseudomonas sp. HMWF006 | reverse complement strand
TAGTAACCGTTCTGGTCCAGCAGTTGCGCGTGAGTACCGCGTTCGACGATCCGGCCTTCATCCATGACCAGAATCAGGTCGGCTTTCTCGATGGTGCTCAAACGGTGCGCGATCACCAGCGTCGTGCGGTTCTGCACCACATGATCCAGCGCGGCCTGAATATGCCGCTCCGACTCGGTGTCGAGGGCCGAGGTGGCCTCATCGAGAATCAGCAACGGCGCATCCTTGAGCAGCGCCCGGGCAATGGCAATGCGCTGACGCTGGCCACCGGAAAGCAGCACGCCGTTCTCGCCGACCATGGTTTCGTAACCTTGCGGCATCTTGGCGATGAACTCGTCGGCGTATGCCTCGGAGGCCGCGCGTTTGACATCGTCGAACGGTGCTCCGGCCAGATCGCCGTAAGCGATGTTGTTGGTCACCGTATCGTTGAACAGCGTGACCGCCTGGGTCACCAGCGCGATCTGCCGACGCAGGCTGCGCAAGGTGAAGTCCTGCACTTCTACGCCATCGAGCAGGATCTGCCCGTGTTCATGCTGATAAAAACGCGGAATCAGCCCGGCCAGGGTCGATTTGCCGCTGCCTGATCGACCCACCAGTGCAACCATCTGCCCAGGCTCCACGACAAAACTGATGTCGTTGAGCACCTGCTTGTCGGTGTCCGGGTACTGGAAGCTGAGATTGCGCACTTCCAGGCGACCCTCAAGGCGATCGCGCTCGACCGTGCCTTGATCCACTTCTGCCGGCTCATCCAGCTGCTCGAAAATACTTTCGGCACCGGCCACGCCTTTCTGGATGGTCGAGCTGACCTCGGAGAGCTGACGAATAGGCTTTGGCAACAGACCGGCCATGGTGATGTAAGCCACCAGATCGCCCGGCGATGCATCGCCGCGAAGGTAAAGCACAAGGAACATGACCACGGCCATGGCGCTGTAGGTCACCAGCTGCAGCATTGGCGTATACACCGCGCCGGTCTTGGTCATTGTCAGTTGCTTGTCGGTATTGCTCTGGCTGGCATCGCGAAACCGGGTCTTTTCATAGACTTCGCCGCCGAAACTGCGCACGACGCGATAACCGTGAATCGTCTCGGACGCAACGTGCGTCACGTTGCCCATCGAAACCTGGATCTTTTTGCTCTGCTTGCGAAATTTACGGCTGGTGCTGTTCACCATGATGCCGATCACCGGCAGGATAGCCACCATCACCAGAGTCAGTTTCCAGTTCATCCACAACAGGGTGCAGAACAGGAAAATGACGGTCATGCCTTCACGGATGACCACCTTGATCGCGTCGGTCGCCGCCCCCGTCACCATGGTGACGTTGAAGGTGATGCGGGAAATCAGATGGCCGGAGTTGTTCTTGTCGAAGAACCGGTTGGGCAGTTCCAGCAACTTGTTGAACAGCACCACCCGCAGGTCATGGACCAGGCCCAGGGAGACCCGGGCCAGGAAGAAGTTGCCCAGGTACGAGCCCACGCCCTGCAACAGGGCAATGAACACGATCATCAATGGCACGGTTTCGAGCAACTGCAACTTGCCCAGGTAAGGGTTGCCCGGAAACAGGCTGGCTTCAGGATTGGCCAGGCCGTCGACAAAGTACTTGAGGATGTAAGCGAGCATCGGCTGGGTCGATGCGAAGATCAGAAACCCGACGATACTGAGAAGGAAGAGACCGGCGTAAGGCCGCACGTAAGCCAAAAGGCGGAAATAGATCGCCAGCGTTGACTGGGCTTTCGGTTCAGGACTGCTCATGGTGATCCGCACAATTCAGTGAGGCGCCGATGATATCACAGGCCTTTTTCCCTCGATAAACATGACTGCGAGCCAGCCCTTGGGCAACTCGGTTAAGATACCCCGCTAATGATGGGGAGCCTGATATGCAATCGATTGATCACAGCACTTACGAGGCACTGCGCAAAGGTGCACACGTACTGGAAGCCGACGGTTCCGGCGACAAGGTGCTCAGATTGGCCGATGGACGCATGCTCAAGCTGTTCCGGCGCAAGCGACTGCTCAGTTCGGCGCTGTTCTATCCCTATGCCCAGCGTTTTGCCGACAATACCCGCGCACTTGAACAGCGCGGCATCCTCTGCCCCACCGTCATTGCGGTCTATCGCATCCCGAGCATCGAGCGCGACGGCGTGTATTACAGCCCGCTGGCCGGCAACACCGTGCGCCAGTTACAAGGCACCCGCGAGGAGGCTGACGCACTGAGGTTCAAGCTGGGTGGCTATTTCGCGCAACTGCACGAGAGAGGGGTGTATTTTCGATCGTTGCACTTCGGCAACGTGGTGCTCACGCCCGATAACCAATTGGGCCTGATCGATATCGCCGACCTGCGCTGCCAGAAGCGCGCACTGAGCGACAGCAAACGCCTACGCAACTTCGCCCACCTGCTGCGCTATAAGGAAGACCGCCAGTGGTTACTCGGCGAGGACGCCGGCGACACCTTTATCGAAGGCTACCGCCAGGCCTTGCCGAGCAACCGGCAGGCGCCACTGATCTCGCGCCTGCGTCCACTGCTCGCCTGAGCCTCTAAGGCCCGATCACCAACACCGTTGCACCCTTGCGATTGGCGAAATGTTCGATGACGCGCAATTTGTGGGCGACCAGCCATTCCTTCAGCCACGGCTCATCGCCCTTCGCGTCAATCAGAAAATACCGGTAGTCGCCGGCATGAACAGCCGACATCGCTTCCTCACGGGTCAGAACCGGCAGCGCATAGCCGCGACCGGCGTAATAACTGATCCGGCCGTCCTCGAAGTACGTCGGCGCGTCACGTTCGACATGGGCGGCCATCCAGCGACCCGCCTCGATGTAATGGGTCTTGCCGGCCCCGGTGGAAATGACGTTCGACAACATCACCAGCAACGCCACGGCGACCAGCCACTTGCTCCAACGGGGAAACTCGCGAACGAATGCCGCCAGCCCCATCGCCAGCACGGGTACAAACAGCAGGTTCAGAAAACTCATGTAGCGCGTATTCATGAACTGCAGCTTGAGGAAAAACAGCACCAGCACGACCAGATACAGCAAGGCCGTCCAGGCAAAAGGCTGATAGTCACGCCAGTAGTCACCGAGAACACCCCAATTGCGGCGCAGAATGAACGGCACGGCGAATGGCCCCATCAACTTCACGAACGTGATGGTCATGGTCGCCAGGATGCCGAAAAAAATGATCCGCCCGGCTTCATCCTGGGAGTATTTGGTGATCATCGAATTGGCGAACTGTTCGCAGAGCATCTGAAACGAAGCCAACACGCTGTGGGGCGCGATCATGTCCAGATAGAGCATCACCCGGGCGGACATCAGCACGCCCGACACCAGCACCAGCACCATGCCGATAACCGGCAACACCGAGAACTGCACGAAGCGCATGCGCCGGGTTGAAGACCAGAGATTGGGTAACTGCCACAGCGCCAATGCGGGTATCAGCAACAGCGCCTCAAGCCTGAACAGGGCCGCCGCGACCACCGCCAGATGGATCAGTGCGGCACGCAACCAGCCACCCCGATCTTGCCAACGCAAAGCGAGCCAAAGGGCCAGTGTGCAGAAAAACCAGAAACCGCATTCGCGGATGATGTCGTTGCGAAAGCTGTTGACTGCCGGCATCGCCAGCACCACCAGGCAAGCCCAGCGAGTGGCATGCGCAGAACGCTGACGAACGCAATCCACCATCAAGGCGCTGGTGCCGGCAAAAAACAGACCGCACCAAAGGTAGGCGCTCAGCTCCAGAGGCAAATGCAGGACGAGATGGGTGCCAGCCAACAGAAAGGAAAACCAGGGCCAGTCAAACGTTGCCCAGGCCACCTTGGGGCCATGCTCACTGACTTGTTGCGCAATATCGAGGTACAGCGCCGCATCACGCGCGACTGTCGCCGTGCCCATGACCGCAATCAGCGATAACAGCACACTGCCACAAAATGCCAGCCATACCGGGTATTCGTCGATGATCCGTGAGACTTGAGCGCCCACCTTACTGCCCGTACCTTTCACCCAGCCACCTCACCGACACGCTTGAACAGGGTACGCGCACGTCATCGCGAACCGTTTTACCGAAACAACAACCTCAACGCCTTGCGCGTGTATGACCAGCGCGAGAAGGTGCGCCAGTCCGCACGCAACGCCTGAAAGTAGAACGCTCTGGCGAGTTTGTATTCGCCATGGGAATAGCAGTCGCGAAACAACGAAAGACAACGCTGCGCCAGAAACGCCTGTCGCAGGTCGTGCATCTGCGCCGGCATACGCCGGGCCGAGAACACTTCACTGACAACCTGCTCCGTGCCTGCAGCAAGACTCTGGCGCAAATCATGGCGCATGCTATCGGCGTGCTTGTAGATAAGTGCCAGAGGCTGATTCAGAACAGTGCAGGGATAACGCGCCAACACCTGGGCAAACACCGGCAGATCTTCAACGTTGCGCAGATGCTCAGGATAAGTGCCCGGCACGAACACACCGCGATGCATGGCACAGGCACCGTTGGAAATTGATATGGTCTTGTCCAGCAGATACCCCTGCAGGCATTGACGTGGTGTCAGCGGCAATGGCTTGGCGCCTTGCAGGCTACGCCTGCCGTCCGCGAATACCGACCAGTGCGCGCCGATGACCATCATGCTTTGGGGGTTGTGGGCAATATGCTGCGAAAGTGCCGCGAGCGCACCGGGCGCCATTTCGTCATCGGAGTCGAGGAAAACCAGATACCGCCCGGTCGTCTCTTCAAGCCCCCGATTACGCACGGAAGACAATCCGCCATTGCTTTTGCGCACCGCACGAAAACGCCCACTGTGTTCGCGCAGAAGCGCTTCCACCACTGCAGGCGTCTCGTCCGTCGAGCCATCGTCGATGACTAAAAGATCCGCCGCCGCTTCATCCAGTTGCGCCAACACCGACTCCACTGCCCGGGGCAGGGTTCGCGCATAGTTGTAAGCCGGAATAACGACGCTGATCAGTGTTTCAGTCAAGACCGTATCCTTTCGCACCCTCTTTTACGACCAGAATATCTTCCATGATCAGGTATTGCAGGTCGGAACCGAAAAACATGTTCAACGCGTCAGTCGGCGAACAGATCATCGGCTCGCCACGACGGTTGAGGGAGGTGTTCAGCGACACACCGTTACCCGTCAGGTTCTCCAGAGCCTTCATCATGTCGTAATAGCGCGGGTTGTATTCGCGCTTGAGTACCTGAGCACGGGAAGTGCCGTCTTCGTGGACGACTTCCGGCACGCGGGTCTTCCACTCTTCAGCCACTTCGAAGGTGAAGGTCATGAACGGCGCCGGGTGATCGATCTTGATCATCTGTGGCGCCACGGTGTCGAGCATCGACGGGCAGAAAGGCCTCCAGCGCTCGCGGAACTTGATCTGGTGGTTGATGCGGTCAGCCACACCGGCCACGCTCGGGCAACCGATGATCGAACGGCCACCCAGTGCACGCGGACCAAACTCCATGCGCCCCTGGAACCACGCCACCGGGTTGCCATCGACCATGATCCTGGCGATTTCTTCCGGCATGTTGTCGAGCTTGCGCCAGGTCGGCTTGTTCTCGTGACGGGCGCACGCGGCGATCACGTCTTCGTTGCTGTACGACGGGCCGAGGTAGACGTGCTCCATCTTCTCGACCGGTACGCCACGGGCGTGGGACACATAGGCCGCTGCGCCAACCGCGGTGCCGGCATCGCCGGACGCCGGCTGCACGAACAGCTCCTTGATGTCATCGCGGGCGATGATTTTCTGGTTCAGCTTGACGTTCAGCGCACAACCACCGGCGAAGGCCAGCTTGCCGGTTTCCTTGAGCACGTCGCCCAGGTAGTAGTCGATCATCTGCAACGCCAGTTTCTCGAACAGCGCTTGCATGCTCGCGGCGTAGTGGATGTAAGGCTCGTCGGCGATGTCGCCTTCGCGCTTCGGACCCAGCCACTCGATCAGCTTCGGCGAGAAGTAGAAGCCTTTGCCCTTCTCTTTGTAGCGACGCAGGCCGATCACGTTGGCGTAGTCGGTGTTGATCACCAGTTCGCCGTTCTCGAACGAGGCCAGACGCGAGAAGTCATATTTGCTGGCGTCGCCGTACGGCGCCATGCCCATGACCTTGAACTCGCCGTCGAGCATCTCGAAACCGAGGAACTCGGTGATCGCGCCATAGAGGCCGCCGAGGGAGTCCGGATCAAAGAATTCCTTGATCTTGTGGATCTTGCCGTTTTCGCCGTAACCGAAGAAGGTCGTGGCGTACTCGCCCTTGCCGTCGATGCCGAGGATCGCGGTTTTCTCTTTGAAACCCGAGCAGTGGTAGGCGCTGGAGGCGTGGGCCAGGTGATGCTCGACCGGCTCGATCTTGATCTTCTTCGGATCAAAACCCAGTTGCTCAAGGCACCAGACGATCTTGTTGCGATAGCGCTTGTAGCGACGGTTGCCCATCAGGATCGCATCGAGGGCGCGATCCGGGGCATACCAGTAACGCTTGGCATAGTGCCAGCGGGCCTTGCCGAACAGGCTGATCGGGGCGAACGGAATTGCAACCACATCGACATCGGACGGCTTGATGCCGGCCTGCTCAAGACAGAACTTCGCCGATTCGTAGGGCATGCGGTTTTTTGCATGCTTATCGCGTACGAAGCGCTCTTCTTCAGCCGCCGCCACCAGCTTGCCATCAATGTACAAGGCCGCTGATGGGTCATGGCTAAGGGCGCCGGACAGGCCAAGAATCGTCAATGCCACAGGGTCTAGCCTCTTAAGTCTGCGTTCGGGCGCCGGGCGCCCTGAAAAATTGATGTGCCCCCCGCACCGGGCGAGAGACAGCTAAAGGGCGGGATTATAGCGTAAACATGTCGGGAATTACCCTGTACGAATCGCGCCCGAATCGAATGAATCAGATAATTCCTGCTCAATGTCTTAATAACCACCCTTGCGCCAATAAATACCGAGGTTGCCATCGGTGACCTGACGATAAACCGTATAAGGCAGCGATATCGTATCGACCACGCCCGAAAGGGGCAGATCCAGCAAGACAAACGGCACAAGAAAACCGCTTGGGTCCGGCGGTGCATTCAGTACGCAAAAGTCAAAAGCCAGACCACTGTAAATGCGCGGTATGGATTGGCAGTAGGTTTTTTGCTTGCGCAGATCTCGAGCGGCATCGGCATCGTCCTGCAATACGGTCAGGGCACTCCCACAACCGGCTAGAGCCCATGAAAAAACACTCAACGACATTGTCTGTTTTATGGTCAAGGTTCGCCCTCCGAAATGGACAGGCAAACTACCATCGGCGTTGAACCGTACCCAGTTCATGGTTTCTGCAGATACTGTAGGACATGTCGCTAAATCTCGTCCTCAATCGCCGAAACCTCTGAGTGAGAGCTTCCCGGGCTTTCACCCGGCGCCAGATACATCCTTGGGCAGGCGCTGATCAATCACCTGATACAACGCACTGCTCTCGGGCCAGTTACGCATGAAGCGCGCCCGGTCGCGGGCATAAGCCGGCGCAAAACTGCTGACTGATCCATGCTGGCACATCGAATCCAGGTCGATCAGCGCCCAGCGATCGTCCTGCCAGAACAGGTTATGACCTTTGAAATCACCGTGACTGATGCGTTCGGCAATCAATTGTGCGAACAACATATCGAGCGCCAGCAGCTCCGGCTCGGGCGCCTCGCCACTGTCCACGTAAGGGGCAAAACGCGCGATGATGTCTGGCCCGGACAGGAACTCGGTCACCAGATAGGCTCGACTGCGCAGCCACAAAAAGCGTTTCTCCAGCACCGCCAGCGGGGTCGGCGTGGCGATACCGAGAAACGCCAGGCGATTGCCTTCGCGCCACGAATGCCAGGCACGGCTCGGGCGCCAGAAGCGCTTGAGCCAATGGGCGAATCCCTTGATGTTGTAGCGCTTGATCACCAGCGTGCGCGCACCCACCTTAACCTCGCCAACGCTCGCCGCGCCGCCGGTTTTATAGAGGTGACCGCGACTGAGCAACGCATCGGCCTGCTCCAGCACCGGGATCATCGCAGCTTCTTCTTCACGACGGATCGCCCGCAGGCCAAAAGCCCCACGCCGGACACTGAACAGCGTGCACTCGCGACCAACCTTGATCAGGTAATCCTTCAGACGCCAGCGACGCACCTTGTCGATCTGCTTCTGCAAGGCTTCCAGCGGCAACGCGTGCTCGCTGTTGCTCAGCAGGTAATACACCAGCAGCTCTTCGGTAAACGGCTCAAGGCTCTTGGGCAACTGGGCGAAAAACACGCCGAGATTTTCCAGGACTTTCTGTCGCGACAACGGCTCGCCGGCGGTTTCTGCACGAATGCCGGCACCGTCGATCAAATACAACTGGCCGCCATGACGCAGCAGGTTGTCCAGATGCAAGTCTTCCTGCCAGAGGCCTTTGCCGTGCAGTTGGCCAATAGCAGCCAGCGCTTCGGCCAGGACTGCCGATTGTTCATCAGCCAGAACCGGTAGCGCCTCGACTTTCGCCCAGGCCTCGCCGAGGCTTTCGGCGCCTTCAAGGTAGTCGAACAGCAGCCAGCCACCTTCGCCATCGCGCAGGCCATCGGCCAGCAGCAATGGGGTGGTCATACCCTGTGCGGCCAGCAGGCGCACCCCTTCGAGCTCGCGCTGAAAATGCCGCGATGCCTTGCTGCCGACCAATAATTTGGCCAGCACCGGACGCCCGCGCCACACGCCGGCGCCGACATAGCGTTGTCCCGGCAACACTCGCAGCAGGCTCAGCAACTGCAGATCCGCCGTGCCGGCAGCATCGGCCAGCGTCACCGTCAGCGGCAGTTGCGGGGTCCGACCGACAGCGGCCAGCGCGGACAATTGCATCAGCGCGTCTCCTTGTGACTGCGACGAGCGGTCAGCCGCTCGAGCCAACGGTCGAGCAACGGGCTGTCGCTCGGCTGATCGAGATAAGCGGCCAGCAACTCACGCAACTGCGCCTCGTCCCACTCCGGCGCACGGCGTTGCAACGGTTCCAGATCCCGGATCCGGTCACGCATGCCGAACAGCAGCGGACGGGTCTTTTCCAGGTCGATGAGTTGCGCCTGATAGCCGTCCCCGGTGGCCTGCAGAAAGATGTGTTTGGGGTAGAAGCAGCCATGCACCTGACGCACGCCATGCAGATGGCGGGCAAGCAGGCCACAGGCCTTGAGGATCGCCGAGTGTTGCGCCTCACTGAGTTGCGACCAGCGTTGCAGCAGCGATTCCAGGTCACTCCAGCCATCCAGTGCGCGGGTCATCAGAACCGCACGGACTTCGCCACCCACTTTGCGCTCACCGAAAAACACCGCTTGCAGCGCCGGGATGCCGAGCTTCTGGTAGCGTCGGATATTGCGAAACTCCCGAGTAAAACTGGGCTCGCCGAAAGGCGCATGCAACGTGCGGGTCAGGTAATTGCTCTGGCGCTTGAGGTAATAACCGCGCCCCTCCAGATCCAGACGAAAAACACTGCTCCAGCCACCCCGCCCGGTGTTCGGTTCGTCGACGGCCTCCAGTTGCTTGGCCCACAGCGCGTCAAAAGTGCCGAGGCCATGGCGTTCAAGCAACGCACGGTCCTCTTCGGCCAGAAAATCGGTCATTCGCGTCCCTCGAAAAATCTCACCACGTGCCGAATCCGTTTCTTGTCGGCGTCATTGAGCCGATCGCACTGGCGGTATTGCAGATAGAAGCGCAGGCGTTGGGTATTGGACAGGTGGTATTTGGCGAGCTTGTCGAGACAAGCCAGATCCTTGGTGATCCGGTACTTGAGCCAGAAGCCGCGCCAGAACTCGCCATTGGGGCAATCAATCAGAAAAATCCGCGCCTGATCATCGACCAACAGGTTGCGCCATTTCAGATCGTTATGGGTAAAACGGTGATCATGCATCGTCCGGGTGTAACCCGCCAGCTGCCGGCTGACGCCATCGACCCAGGCAGGATCCTTGAGTTTCGGATCCTTGCGCTCGGCCAGGGCCGAGAGGTCTTCGGTTTTCGGCAGTTCGCGGGTGATCAGCGCGCCACGGTCGTACGCCGCACCACGTCGCTCCAGCCCCCAGGCCACCACTTCAGCGGTAGGAATACCCCATTTGGCGAAGCGCTTGAGGTTCTGCCACTCCATCTTCACGCGTGGCTTGCCGAGGTATCGGCGCAAGCCTTTACCGGCGCCGACGTAACGCTTGACGTAATAATTGACGCCGCTGCGCTGTACGCGAATGACTTCCGACAGCGGATCGCGGGTCAGGCGTTCACCTTGCAGAGCGAACACGGCCTCGAGGCTGCCGAAGTCACTGGCCAGCTCGCCGTACTGCGGCTCAAGATTCCAGCCCGCCATCAGAGCGCATCCCCGTAACGCTGTTTGCGCGCGTAGAGCTTGTTGGCCTTGCCTTCCAGCCAGTTCAGCAACGGCGCTTCTTCGGCCAGGATCCGGCGCAGCGGTTGCTGGAAATAGCCCTTGAGAAAACGCAACTTGTCGCGGCGGGTCAGGCCGATGCCCAGAGCGGAGAAGTACAGCGCTGCCAGATCCTTGTTGCGCCAGCGTTGGGTGATCTTTGCACGGGTCTGGGCGCGGTGCAGGTCGATCACCGAGAGTTTGAAATCGTCCGGCGTCACCGGTTTGTCGGTGTGCAGCAGGAAATGGCAGATGTAGCAGTCGCGGTGATTGACCCCGGCGCGGTGCATCATGCCGGTCATGCGAGCAACTTCAGCGATCAGCGCGCGCTTGAGTTTCGGCTCGGGCGGCTGCTTGACCCAGTCGATGCTGTAGTCTTCGAGGCTGATGGTCGGCGCCAGTTCTTCGGTGACGATGAACGAGTGCTGATCGGCCGGATTGCTGCCCTTCTCGCCGTACGCGACAGCGGTCATGGTCGGCACGCCGACTTCCTGCAAGCGCTGGATGGCTTGCCACTCCTGACCCGCGCCGAGCACCGGCAGCTTGGCGGTCAGCAAGTTCTTGAAGATTTCGCCCCAGCCAATACCTCGGTGAATCTTGACGAAAAATCCGTTGCCATCGACTTCCGTGCGTAGCGTGCGCCGAGCTTCCAGCTCGCGGTATACCTCGCCCTGCAAGCCCTCGACTTCGGCGAACGGATCGCGCCCGGCCCAGAGGGACTTGAAGGGTTCAGCCAGCATCAACTTCATTTAAGCGTGCTCCGCCAGAATCACATCGGCCGCGTGCTGCGGCATGCTGTAGAGGTCGGCCGTCTCGGCGAAGGCCAGACCATTGCGGCTCCAGGCCGCGCGTGCAGAGGCATCGTTCAACATTCGGCTCAGGTACTCGGTCAACTGCGCCTGATCGAACGGTTCGTCCAGCACCAGCCCGGCGTCCGCCTCGGCGATGTAATGCGCGTAACCGCAAACCGCGCTGACCAGCACCGGCAAACCGGCCACCAGCGCTTCGAGCAGCACCGTACCGGTGTTTTCGTTGTACGCCGGGTGGATCAACAGGTCGGCGCCCAGCAGGAAACGCGGGATATCGCTGCGACCCTTGAGGAACGTCACGTTGTCGCCCAGGCCCAAAGTTGCACTCTGCATCTGGAACAATTTGGGGTCATCCTGGCCGATTACAAACAGCCGGGTGCGTTTCTTCAGTTCGGCAGGCAACGCCGCCAGCGCTTTCAGACTGCGATCGACGCCCTTGGTCTTGAACCCGGAACCGATCTGCACCAGCAGCAACTCGCCATCCTTGAGGTTGAATTCGGCACGGAAACCGGCGCGAATCTCATCGGCATCCGCCGGGCGCCGACGATCCTGGGCAATGCCCGGCGGCAGCAGGTGGAAGCGCTCAAGCGGGGTGTCGTAATGCTTGATGAACAGCGGCTGCTGCACTTCGGAAATCATCAGCACTTCGGTTTTCGCGTCCTTGGCGAACACTGCGCGCTCGTATTCGGCGAAGTGGCGATAGCGGCCCCAGCGGCGGTACAGCGAGTGGCGCAGGTTCTGCGCCTTGTCTTCGAAGCAGCCGTCGGCGGCGTAATAGACGTCCAGCCCCGGCATCTTGTTGAAGCCGATCAACCGGTCCACCGGACGTTTGGCCAGGTCAACTTCCATCCACGCCGTGAGCTTCTCGTTGCGCCGATGATTGAACAACGCCTTGACCGGCGCCACCAGCACTTCGAAACCCGGCGGCACGTCGCCTTCCCAGATCAACGTGTAGACGCGGATCTGATGGCCGCGCTTCTGGCATTCGAGGGCGATGCGCATGAAGTCACGCTGCAAGCCACCGAACGGAAAATATTTGTACAGGACGAATGCCAATTGCATCAGCGCAGCTCCTCAGCCATCAACAACGTGCTCAGTCGGCTGGCGACACGCTCGGGGTTCAGACGCGTGAAGCACAAAGGCTGTTCACGCTTCAGGTCAAACTGACGGGCATCCTGCGCGGTCGGTTGGTAAGTACATTTCTTTTGCAGGCACGGTGCGCACGGGAAGTCGCTGGCCAGGTGAATCTGCAACTTGCCGTAGGCACCGGTCAGGCCCGGGTTGGTCGGACCGAAGAGCGAGATGGTCGGCACGTCCAGCGCGGCGGCCAAATGGCCAAGGCCGGTGTCCACCGCGACACACGCCTGCGCACCGGCCAGCACTTTGCCAACGCCGGCCAGATTGAGTTTCGGCAGCACTTCAGCGTGCTTGAAGCCAGCGGCGATGCGTTCGGCGCGGGCCTTTTCCTGCGGGTTGCCCCACGGCAGTTTGACGCCAACGCCGAGATAGCCAACGCGCTCGGTCAGCTCGCGCCAATAGGCTTCCGGCCAGTGTTTGGTGTCCCACGTGGTGCCGTGGAGGAACACCACAAAGGCGTTTTTGCGCGGCAACTCGACCAGACGTTCGACGTTCAAACCGTAATCGCCCAAGCCTTTAGGCAGGTCGTAGCCCAGCGCGATGGCGAACAGTTGGCGCACGCGCTCGACGGCGTGCTGACCACGGGCCACGGCCAGTTTGCGGTCGTAGAAACGCGAAGCCATCGGCTCTCGCGCCGAACCTTTGTCGAGACCGGCCACCGGTGCTTTGACGTAACGGGTCAGCCAGGCACTTTTCAGCAGACCCTGAGCATCAATCACCAAGTCGTACTTCTGAGCGCGCACGCTTTGCTTGAAGCGTTTCCACTCGCCACTGGCGAGGGTTTTCCAGAGGTTTTTGCGCCAGCGGCGGATCGCCACCGGAATCACCTTGCCAACGGCCGGGTGCCAGGTCGGGATCTCGGCAAAGCCTTCTTCCACCACCCAGTCGAACTTGATCCCGGGGATCGCCCGGGCGGCATCGGTCAGCGCCGGCAACGCGTGGATCACGTCGCCCAGCGATGAAGTCTTGATCAGCAATACCCGCAACTTAATGAACCTCGACCACGGAGCCCTGCAACCTCTGCAAGGCATCGTTGACCGCGTCCGGCATCAGCTGGCGCAGGCAGTTGTAATGGCCGAACCGGCAGGTGCGGTCGAAACACGGACTGCACTCCAGGCCCAGACGGACGATTTCGACATGTTCGGCCAGCGGTGGCGTGAAGCCTGGCGAGGTCGAGCCGTAGACCGCCACCAGCGGACGGTTCAGCGCCGCCGCGACGTGCATCAGGCCGGAGTCGTTGGACACCACCGAGTCGGCGCAGGACAGCAGATCAATCGCCTCGGCCAGCGAAGTACCACCACTGAGGTTGACCGACTCTTCGCGCAGGCCGGGAATCAGCCGCGCGCGGATGTCTTCGCCCACCGCATGATCGTTTTTCGAACCGAACAGCCACACCTGCCAGCCTTCACGAATGCGCGCTTCGGCGACCTTGGCGTAGTGCTCGGACGGCCAGCGCTTGGATTCGCCGAACTCGGCGCCAGGGCACAGGGCCAGCACCGGGCGGTCGAGGGTCAGGCCGAATTTGGCCAGGGCCGCTTCGCGGGTCACCGGGTCGATTTGCAGGCTTGGGCGCGGATACGGTTTCGGCAGTTCAGCGTTCGGTTCATAGGCCAGGGCCATGAACCGCTCGATCATCAGCGGATAACGCGCCTTGTCGAGAGTGCGCACATCGTTGAGCAGGCCATAGCGAAACTCGCCGCGCCAGCCGGTACGTTGTT